>JBBRIB010000007.1:0-19185 GCA_038221745.1 Verrucomicrobiales bacterium | reverse complement strand
GACGGCGAGTGCGACGCCCGCGGGAGTCGAGCCGGTGAGCACCAAAACATGGGCGGAATACGGGGCTTTGGCGACCGACGAGCTGTAAAGGAAGGGATTCCGTTCGCTCTCGACGATCCCAACGTCTCCCTGGAAATAGCCGAAGCCAAAAACATAGACGGCGCCGCCCTTGTCAAAGCGGGCTTCGCGTTGTGAGCATGCTTTGACCATTGGATCGTCCGACAGGCCAATGACGATTAAGTTCGTGAGAGCGCGAGCGTTCAACGGTCCCGAAAGCAGTGCCTGCGTGTCCACGACCAGGGCGGGTTTTCCACCAGATGCAAGGATCGATAGCAGAGGATGCTGCGGGGTGGCTTGCAGCACGCGGGCGGCAGCTGCCTGCACGATGGGTGGAGCCGTGGCCGAGACAGCGATTTTCAGCGCGGGGTCGGCCGCCGGGGCTGAAGCCAGCGACAGCAGCAAGATGGCAAAGAGGAGGAGTTTCATGGAAGTGGTTCCCAGCAAATGACGTCCGCATCGCCGTTTCGGAGCGGTAGTTTGGCAATCCAAAAGTCGCCTTCCTCGCGAACATCCAACGGGACGCTCCCGTTCATTGATGCGGCGCGTGGCTTCCCTGGCAAAACGGATTTGTTGAGTTTAATTTCGACCGTGCGGGGATGTTCCAACCAGTCCTCGATGACGCTGAGCACCTGGCTGCCACGGTGGAAGGCATAACCAGCGGTGCCGGGAGCAAAAACCAGCGCTTGCCGCAGATGGGCGCACAAGCGGTCTTCCCAACCGGGCAGCCCGACAAGGCCCAACTCCGCCTCGGTGACGGGGAGAAGCAGCACGCTGCCAAAGCGCTGGACGGGCCTATCAAGCACCGTGCCAAGCGTCTCCGGCTGGCCAGCCAGCGTTTGGAGACGGGCGAGAAGCGCGGCGCGGGTGGCCTGATCGGTCTCGCCCTCCACGGCGATGATGGGTCGTTTTTCTCCGACCCATTGATTGAACAACTTGAGGTCGGCATCAATCCATTGTGCAAGGCCGACAACAATCAATGCCCGATCTTTTTCCGGCCCCCCTAAATCGCGCGCGTTTGCAGAGTAGGGGATGCTGACTCCGGCACGTTGAAGAACGCTTTGAACAGTCGCTGCCTTATTGAGGATGTCCCCAAGCTCATTGCCTCCCATGCCACCACCGCTGAAGCGGTAAAACTCCGGGGATTCAAACCGGGCGGTGCCGACGACCAATGCCGCACCGAGAGGAGCCTGGGGATCAATGAGAGCGTGGCGTTCCTTAAGGTTCCACCATTGCTGCCAGTCATGCTCGGTCATGGTCCAACTTTCGTAGCCGTTTTGGTTGAATCCAAAGGTGTGCATCGAGCGGTAAACTCCTCCGGGGAGCCGCACCCCACGCCAAGCGCGGTCGTAGTAGTGTCGGCGTGAAGGTTCCGCCGTGCCGACGGGCGCGTGCCAGATGCACCGGGTGGAGTTCCAGCCCCATTGGAGGAGCGTGGAATAGCGCCAGTTGGGATTCCAAGCCATGGCGGCCATTTGGCGGGCTGTGGTGAAGGGAATGTCTTCGTCGTGAAGCTCCCACGTCGAGTCATCACTCATGCCTTGGACTGTTTCAGCGATTGAGGCAGCGCTTGACAGCGGCAGAAGGGGTTTCCCCTGGGCGGTGATGACGAGGGTTTTGCCTTCCTTCTTATAGGTCTCACTCAATAAACTTACGGCAGCGACATAACGTTTCTCATTGAATCGATTCCATGCGCTGAGGTGATTCTTGCGGATGTCCTCGCACAGCGCAATGCGGGTGCGCCCCTTGAGACCGGCGGCACCGCCGGTGCGCAACCACTCATCAAATGCAATGATTCCTGGCCAAGCGAAGAGTTGGTCGGTGGCGGGACCGGGATCCCAGCGGTCGCTGAATCCGAAGACGACCCGCTCCGCAGCGGCCCAGTTCGAACTTTTTTGGGAGCCTGCAAGAAGCCCTTTTGCCGTGGCCCCGAAGAAGGGTTCTCCATTGGGAAAATCGCCCCAAGGATTGACATAGTGCCTAAAATCCGCGTCGCTCGAAAAGAGCAGGCCTGGCCGCATTCGGGCATCCCATTTGGTCTGCTTGAGGAGTCGGGCGTGGGCGTAGATGAAATCGTCCGACGTGCCCCAACTTCCAGACGTATCCCGGTTGCCGGTGCCAAGTTCCCCGGTATTGCGGAGGCCCCGGGTGACAATAAAATTGTGGAAAACATCATTCTTGGTTTGTAGGGATTCACGGGGCTGGAGTGCCTTATCGGCTCGGAGACCCATGACGGGAACCTCGACACGGGTGCCAGCCCATTCGGCTTCAAGCTGCCAAAGGCCGAGGTTGGCGCCGGGATCGGGCATGGTAAATTTGACTGGGATTTGTCGGGACGTTCCCGGCTCCAAGGCCAACTCCTCAGTCGCCAAATCCCGCTTCTCTCCGGTCAGGGCGTTGATGGCCACCACGCGTATCTGGCCCTTCAGCGCGTTGGATTTTTCCGATGCGTAATGCCCGAATATCTCGACCTCGGCAACGCGGGCCTTTTGCGATGACCCGGGAAACAAGAGATTAATCCGAGTAGCGGTCACCTTGGGCAATTCAATCCACGCGCGGCCCTTGCCTTTTTCCAGACGAGCAGCCAAATCCTCAACGGTGAGCACGTTGTCGCCAGCTTGGATCGTAACAGTCGGTGGACATTGTTCACCGCCGGCATCACCCGAAAGCGTGATGCCATAAACCACGGCCGGCTCGGTAAAGGTAAAGGCTACGCCGGCCGGCTGGGGAGATTTGTCCGGACTCCAGGTGCCCCAGGCCTGCACATTGTCCCGAGGCCCTTTGCGATGGAACGCCAGATCATTGAGTGTCCGGGCCAGCGTGTGGTCTTGGCGCTGCAAATCGCGAACGCCGGCCGCAGGTGCGAGGTTGCGCAGCGCATTGGAGACATCCACCTTGGCCTCCACCTCCGCGCCGGGCGGAAACGCAAGCTGTCCGATGTGGGCACCCATCCGCGCGCGCCAGAAAAGTGTTTCCACCCCGCTCGCATTGAATGGGTAAGGGCGGTCGTCGATGCTAGCCGTTTGCAGGCTGACCCGCGCACTCGCAGTGGCATCGGCAAAAAACCAAGGAGATTCCAAGGCGACAATCCGTCCACCCTCCTCCAGCAGGCCAAGCCGAATCCAAAAGGCATCGCGGACGTCAAGCGCATCGACCGTTTGCGGTCCGGGTGCGGGTAGATCGACAACGACACGTCCCGTGCGATCTGGCTTGAGAATCAGAATGCGGTCCTCTACCGGAGCCCGCTCCCAAGTTGCCATGCGCAGAACAAGCTCCACCTCTTGGGGTGCGGCATTTTTTTTAAGTTGAAGCACCAGTTGGCGGGCGGGCAATTCGACCCCCGCCTTCACATTCCAGCCTCCTCCATCGCCTTCCCACGCCGGGCGAACGATTGCGGGTCCAGCGGTCTTTGCGGGAGAATCACCCGCAGTGGAAACAGGAATTTCATCACCATGCCGGCCTGCCAGCCACTCGAAAATTGATTTGAAAAACTCTGCGGTGTTCGGCCCGCTGACGGCTTCCGGCCCCGTGGCAACGACCGCCACCCGGCCTGCGCCGTAGCGCCCGGTGACCAGCAACGGAGGCCGGGTGATCTCGCCACCCCAGAGACGCACGCGGGCATCGCGATTGGCAATCGGGCGGCTCCACTTATCAAAGTCCACTGGGGTATCCTTACGGGCAAACCGTTCGTAACGCCAGTTGCCGCCCTCGACGGCAGGCCGGGGCCGGATATCGTAATGATAGCCCAAGGTCACATCCGGCGCTTTCAGACCGTTGAAAAACGCGGTATCCCCTCCGGCGGCCTGCAAAGGTCCACGTTGTTCTCCGCGCTTGAGTCGATAGATCAAGGTGTGCCATGCCGATGTGGGCAAGAGCCGGCCCAAAGCAAACGCATCCTCGGGTCCGCCATCGCGACCGGTAAAAACGAGAAGACCTCCACCCGCACGCAGCCAAGGTTCAAGCGTCTTTTCGGTCCAGCCCCCGACCGCATCCCCGGGACGGCCCCAACTGAACCAGAGTACCCCAATTTCCCCCGCCGGAGCGGCCTGCTGCAGCGGTGGTGCCCACATCCATCCCATGGTCTTGGCAACCGCTGGCAATGCAGGAAACTGCGCCTCGGAAACATTCGACCAAAGTTTCACCGGTTCTGCATGTGCTGCAGGCACGGACAGCCCACCCGCCAGACAAACGGCGATAGTTCTCATTCTCATTCTCATAGGCATTCTCGAGTTTTTGCAGCCAGACGGCCATCACCGGTTTGGAGGCGATTTTGCTGCCATACCAGACATGTTATCGTTTGTGGTGGAGGGCCAATCATAGGCTGCGGCCTGGGCGGAATACGCAGTGAAGTATGTCATTGTAGGAAGGATATGCCAGGGGAATTTAAAGGAAGCCGCATTAGTTTTGGACGATCTTGGCGCGATGGATTGGAAAAAGCAGAGTGTAACGGAGGAAGAAGTTGGAATGAAAATTCCCCGGGGAGCGAGTGGCTATTGACGGGGTTTTGGATTTGATACGCAAGTTGGTGTCCTTGAACTGAAGAATAATTGTATCGGGTTCATGCCTACCATCCCTCAGGTGAGGGATTTTGATGAATTTCGGGGTTTGGTCTCTCCAGCGGGTTCATGATGAAACCAAGTCAAGCTCGTAGGCTCTGGCGACGGCTTCCGTGCGGGAAGCCACGTCCAATTTAACAAAAATTGTCCGTAGATGACTCTTGATGGTTTCTGTGCCAATGCCGAGAACACGTCCCAAGTCGTCATTGGTGAGTCCCCGCGCAAGATGGAGGAGAACCTCCAATTCCCGACCGGTGAGTGTGGGGACGCCCCCTTCAAGATCAGGGAGATCTGAAAAAGCCGTTTCTCCTGAGGCGACTGCCTGAATGGTTTGAACGAGTACTTTGCGTTTGACTGATTTGTCCAAGTATCCAACCGCACCGATGCGGCGGGCCAGCAAGGTATCCGCTTTTGATGCAGTACCTGACAGAACGATGATTCGAAGCTGCGGCCAAATTTCCAAAAGGGAAGCCATGACACTGAAACCGTCCTCGCCGGGCATCCGCAAATCCATGAGCACCACATCAGGGTGAAACTCACCGCACAATCGCATGGCTTCCTTTGAGGAGGATGCCGTTTCCACACGATCAATCCCCGCATCCGTGCAGAGCAAAGCTTTGAGTCCTGCAAGAACAATACCGTGATCATCCACGATCAAGAGGTTGAGCTTGTGTTCCGGTGGCATGACTCGACATGTTGGTGGGGGGGGCGATTTGAGACCATCCCTGAGTTGAGGTATTTTGGGTCTTCTTTTGTTCATGAAAAGGAAGTGGTGAAATCTGAGGATTCCGGTTCGGCGTTGCGTCTCGAAAGAGTCGCGATGATGCAGGTTCCAGCCCCAACACGGCTCTGAACCTGCAATGTTCCATCCAGCCACTTCATACGATTCCTCAGGGAATCGAGACCGAAATGACCCTCACTCATCCCAGGTGCTTTTTGAGGATCAAAGCCCAATCCATCATCCGCGATGCTGAGTTCCAGCGCATCGCGTCCGTAGTGGACGGTTACCGTGATTGAAAGCGCCTTCCCGTGGCGGAACGCGTTGGATGAAGCCTCCTGAACGAGCATCAACAAACTACCCATGACTTGGCGTGACAAGGGAAAAGGTTCCCCTTTGACCTCCACCCGCACCGCATTCTCAGGCCAATGATCCATCCAGACCACCATGTGCTCAACGAGTGCCGCAAATTCACGGGGACCCTCCTCGATTCCACGCAAGCTGTGCAGGCTGTCGCGGAGAGCGTGCAAGGCCCGCTGGACCGCCGCACGGGCGGCATCAAGCTGGTGTCTCAGGTCTTCTGACACATCCAGCTCGTAGGCCTCAGCCGCCTCCAGCCGGAACGAGGCTCCGACAATGATCTGCTGCAATCCATCATGCAAATCCGCTGCGAGGTGTTGGCGCTCACGGAGTGCCGCCTGATATTCCAACTCCGTATCGCGATGGGTGGTAAGAGCTTCTTCGATCCGTTGCGACTGCCGCTTCACCGTGCGACGGAGAAGTGATACCCAACCCAGAGCGACCGCTGCGACGCTGATCAGCGACAACACCATGATGCGAAGCCGTTCGGAGGTCCACCATGGCGGACCGCGCAGCACCTTGATTCCCTCGGCTCCCTGAAGAAGTATGGAGAATCCGATGGGTCTCGCCACGAAGTTTTCAGGCCACAGGACATCGAGTTGCGACGCACAAATTCCTGTCAGCTCCACTTCGCTTCCAAGTTGAAAACGAGAAAGCTCGTCCGTGGTAACATGCTCAGGAAAAATAGCATCGATAAGCATTCCCTGGCAATCGACATAAAATCTCTTGGACTTCAAATCAGGGGCATTTTCAAACTTGGCCAGACGACCACGCATCATTACCAAACTACCTTCGTAATCTTCTCCGCGAAGAGTCCATGGTGAGACTGTGACCGGGTTCAGAACTTGACTCGGAGTAACGGCAAGCGGCTTGGGGATGGGTGCCCTGCCGCCTTTACGCACCAGCGCTTCGTTCATCACTCCAAATCCGTTGGAACGCTCCACAAATCCGGATACATCCACCACATCGCCCGGGGAAAATACCTCGCTACTTGACGTATTCACCCGAAAACCTCTTCGTTTCGTCTGCACGTATAGAAACCGGCTCTGGTGGGAAAGAGAGACAATGCCCGAAAAACGCTGCCGATGGAGGCTCGGGGGCTCGCGCCGAAACGGCAACAGCGCGAGGCCAGCCGCCTCAGGCACGGCAAATGGATCAGCCGTGGCTGGCTTGATGATGGTGAATTCCTGCGATGTTGGAACCCGCAAATAGACTCCATTAACTTCGCCACGGACGCTGAAAAAGATGCAACAAATTCCTGACACCCGGACTTCTGAATCCACCAGATTTTCGATATCGAGGCCATTTGTGTCATCCATATGCACGGCAAAACCACCATCTTGTGCGGCGATTTCGAAACGTGCTTTTGTGGTCTCCCCACTTTCGCGATAGACCCTTTGCACCACCCCGCGAAGCTCCACGCGCCGGCAGTCGTAGCTACCCGTCCGTAATTCTGCCAGAGAAACCTTGAGTGGTGCGGAAATCCGCACGTTGCCAACAATTTCAACGCTATCCATAAGAATCGTAGGGGCGAAACCTCCGGGCAAGGTCACTCCACGGACCTCCACGAGCATACCCACTTCGAGCGAATTAACCACCTTGATTTGATCCACAGATAACGGTGCTTCGCTTGATTCCATTGAGACAAAACATCCGTCCGAACCATCCTCAATGATAAAATCCGAACGCCCGCGGCCCGAATAATTAACGACGCCCCGCACCACCACAGGACGCTGCTCCGCCGCCTCTTCACGTGTAAGTGAACGGATCTCGGCGATTCGGGTAAGCGGAGGCGGCGAAGGCTCCGTTTGCCCGGAGACAGTCATGATACCCTGTAGAATCAAAAGACCATTCAACAGGACACGTCTCCATACTCCCGGGGTTTTTAGAAAGTCAGCCATCCGATTTGGAAATACTTATAAAGGTTTTTCTCCCAAAGGATAATGGGGAGTATAAGGTCTATTGAATAAGTATGAGCCGGGCAAGGTATTATCAAGCTTTATCATGGAAACCTGGGAGGATTGCAGGATGCCCGGTTTCCTTCAAACAGGCGCGATCAGGACCCTTTCAGCGGTGCTGCTTCCAAGGTTTTCCTTTGGTGAAAAAGGGCGCCTGTTTGCCACCTGCGGCGGGAATCGCCGCGTCGGACAATTGGAAAACGGGCAGAATGGGTTTGCCAGCGGGATCATTCTGATAGGTCTCACCCTGCTTCTGATAGAGAAGGAAGGCACAGAATTGTCCACCCGGACGCTCGCCCACAAGAACATCAAGATCGATCACATCATCCTTTTTGAGGGTGAGCCAATCGCCATAGGCCAATACTCCATTGCTTGCTTGCGGCCCGGACTGATCTGTTGATTTCCAGAGATTCAAATTCATATCTTGGCGCGCACCGATGCAAACGGTCTTATTGTTCACGGCGACGGCCATGATATCGTCCGCGTAACCGACGAAGCGGTAAGTGCCGTCCTCAGCAGGAGATACCTGGCCTTTATAGTGGATGACCCATGAGGATGGCTTTATCACTTTTTCGACACCGTAAGCCTTTGGGGCGGAGCCCGCATCAATGAGGGGAATGAAAATCTGGGTGGAGTATAGCGGGCGGGTGATGCGGAAGAAGCGATTGAGGACGGTTTCGTCCCAGCCTTGTTTGAGGAACTGCCCGATCACCGCACCGTATTTGTCCGGAGTGACGAACGAAGGCTGCATGGCCTGGGTCTGCTTGAGATCATAGATGATGGCGATCAGACCAGAGGCACCGTTTTCATTGCTGCCGAAGAGCAACTTGTTCTTGTCCTCCGTCTGCCCTCGGGCTGAGAGGGTCATTGCAAAAATGAGTGCGGTGGGGCGATGAAATCGGGTTCGCATTTTCTTGTTGAGTGGGCGGTTACTAGAATGGACCTGCGGAGGATGTGGTTTCACGATCAACGGAAGAGTTTCCAGGGTTTTCCTTTGGTGGCCAAAGGCGCGAGCTTGCCGCCGGGGATCCCAACGTCTGAAAGTTGGAAGACGGGCAGGATCGGATTTCCAGCGGGGTCGTTCTGATAGGTCTCACCTTGTTTCTGATAAAGCAGGAACGCACAGAATTCGCCACCCGGGCGCTCGCCTACGAGGATATCAAGATCGATGGGTTGATCCTTTTTCAACTCGAGCCAATCACCATAAGTGAGATTGCCGTTGAAGGCGACCGCACCGGGTTTTTCCGTGGATTTCCAGATCCCGGAAAAGTTCATTGAAGGGTGCAATCCGATGCAAACCGTCTTATTGTTCACAGCCACGGCGAGTATGTCATCCGCATAGGCGACGAGGCGATAGGTGCCATCTTCCGGAGGGGAAACCTGGCCTTTGTAGTGAATGATCCAAGACGAGGGTTTTACGAATTTTTCGACTCCATAAGCTTTTGGCGCGGAGCCTGCATCAATGCGGGGGATGAAAATCTGGGTGGAATACAATGGCCGTGTGATGCGGAAAAAGCGGTTCAGGACAGACTCGTCCCAGCCCTGTTTGAGGAATTGATTGATGATGGGTTGGTAGGTATCCTGTGTCACATGAGAAGGCTGCATTGCCTGGGTTTGTTTGAGATCATAAATGATCGCAATCAGACCGGCGGTTCCATTTTCATTGCTGCCGAAGAGGAGCTTGGAATCAGCCGTGGTTTGGGCATGGGCTGCCAGGCCGCCGGCGCAATGGAGAAGAGGGATGCAATACAAAGGAACCTGCATGAGCCGGGTCCGGCGCTTTGGCGCTTTGCATACGGGGAACCTCATTGATCCAATGTTTCGGCAAGGTTCTTGATGTATTGGCGGACCATCGCATCGTATTCCGAAGGCACTTTCTCCCGATCAAACAGGGAGAGGGCTTCGCGTTGGCCGGCTTGCGCGGCGGAGAGTGCGCTGACAGCCATCCCTTGTCTGCCGTTTTTGACAGGGCCTTGGGAACCGCCGGCTTCCGCCATATCGCCGGCGTTCTCCCCTTGGCTGTCCTGGGGTTTGCCCTGTTCCTTGGCGGCAAGCTGGTTGGCCGCCTGACGCAATCCCGCAAGGACGTTATCGGCATGTTTGCGGGCGGCATCGAGGGCTGATCCTGCTTTCTTTTGCTCGGGTTTTGAAGGGCCCATGCCTTCTTTTGCGGCTTCCACCTTGGTTTGCGCGGCATCAAGTTCCTTTTGGACCTTGTCAGGGATGGCACCGCCAGCTTGGGCGATTTGTTCGCTGGCGGCTTCAAACTTTTCGTTTGCGGCATCGAGACGTTTTTGGGCTTCGGTGGGATCGCCTCCTTGTTCGAGTTGTCGGTTGGCAACGGCGATGTCGGTTTTGGCGGCGGTCACGTCGTCGGCAGCATCGGAGATGGCTTGCTCCGCAGCGCTCATTTCCTGGCCAGATTCGGATTGTGGGTTCTCGGCAGCGGCGATGGCATCGGCTTGTTCTTCGAGCTGCTCGGCAGTGGTGGCGAGTTTTTCAGCGATGCTTTGTTGGGCCTCGGTGTTTTTCGCGATTTGGTCCGCCTTTTTGAAGGCATCCTTGTTTTTCAGTGCTTGTCCAAGGTTGTCAGCTTCCAGCTTTGCCTGTTCACTTGTTTTTGCGGCCTCAGGGTTGATTTTCGCGAGTTGTGCTTCCGTCATTTCCAAGCGGTCAGAAATTTCGTTCTGGGCCTTCTCGATTTTCGCGCGATCCTGGTCCTTGGCGACGGAATTTGCTTTGGCGAGTTGCTCCTGCTTCTCGGCAAGGGCTTTCAGCTCTTCTGCGAGTTGCCGTGCCTGTTCTTCCTTGGTGTTATGTTCCTGCAGGCCGTTGAGCATTTTTTGGAGGTCATCGGCGAGCTTCTGTTGATCTTTGGCGGCTTCTGCGAAATCCGTATCGAGCATTTCTGCGGATTTTCTGGCCTGCTCTTCCAGCTGGTCGGCGGTTCCAGAATTGTAGGCTTCTTCGAAAGCTTCCTTAGCGGGGGCCTCGGCCTTTTCAGCAAGGTTCTTCAGGGACTCCATGACGAGTTTCACTTCAGTTTCCAAAGCGAGCTGCTCGACCTTGGCGAGTTCCTGAAGTTTCTTGAGATCAGGCTTGAGCTTGTCGGGCTTGGCATCGCTTGCGGCAAGTTTTTCGGTATCGCGGAGATTTGCGAGCTGGCGCTGGGTGAGTTCGCTGACACGTTTTTGCAGGGATGCTGCGTCTTTCTGCAGGGCCAGGCGATCCGCAATGGTGCGGAGGAGCGTTTGGATTTCTTTCTGACCGGCGTTTGCCTGGAGGATTTTGTTTTTGGTATCCTCGGGGTTCTCGAGCTTGCTGGCTTCGCGAAGGATTTTGACGACCGTGACCATGTCTTGATCCGTGACGTGATCGAGCTGGACAAGTGCTTGTTTGAGTTTCTTCAGATCATCGGCGGCGGTTTGATACTGGCTGAACTCATCGAGGAGGCCGACCATTTCCGCTTTGAGCCGCTTGGTCATCGCACGTAGATTCTCCTGGGAGACGCTGTTTTGATAAGCGGCGGTCTTGGCTTGGTTCTCGTCCTGGCCAAATCCGAGGTGGGAAGCTCCCACGGCGAGCGTGAGGAGGGCTGGGAATTTGAGTAAGTTTTTCATGGTTCCAAATGACAGATTTAAATTACCGGATGCTTTGGTTGGTTCTTTCGTTCATTTCCTTCTGTAAATCGTAGAGACGCTCAATATCCTTGGCGCGCTCGCCCATTTGTTCAAGCA
This sequence comes from Verrucomicrobiales bacterium, assembly GCA_038221745.1. Classification (GTDB taxonomy): domain Bacteria; phylum Verrucomicrobiota; class Verrucomicrobiia; order Verrucomicrobiales; family Akkermansiaceae; genus Luteolibacter. Next base: position 7,799 of record JBBRIB010000007.1, on the reverse strand, counting down.
ACTCCATGCGTTTTTGTTCTTCGGAAATGATGCCGATTTCCTTCTCCGAGCTGCGCGTGGGGCCGGCTCCGGGTCTGGGGGCGAAGTCCTCCGCCTCGATCCAAAAACTGATGCGGCAGCCGATGGAAACGGGAGGGACGAGCCGTGCCAGATCCCATTCGATGGTGCGGAGGACGGACTTCTCGGTGGCCTCGAAATTCACGGGTATTTCGCCTTTCTCGGCCATTTCGAGTGTGCCGCTAACATTGGCCCTGAAGATTTGGTAAACGAGGGCCACGCGCTTGAGTCCGAAATCATCGCTAACCTTGAAGATCAACGGTAGTTTTGCTCCGGCAACAACAGTGATGGCTTCTTTTCGAGGCTGAGTGATTTGCGCGAGAGGTGGACGATCCCTGATGAGTTCCACGCGATAGACGGGATCGTTGACGGAAGTCGCCCCGCGGGTGTTTTCCAAGGGGATGGACAGGGATTTCCAGCCGCTTTCCGGAACCATGATCTCCGCTTTGAACTCGGAGCCGGATGCGCCACCGATGCGCAGCGGGAGGGTGGTTCCCAAATCTTCGATTTTTAGCGTTGCGTTCAAGATTGCTTCTGATGCGGTGGCTTCGATATTGAGCTTTGAACCTTGAAGCAGGCGCAAGTTGGAGGCTGGCATTTCCGCGTCTTTCAGGCCGGTGTATTTTGGGTAAATCTGGGTGAATTTGATACTTGCGATGGAGGGTGGGACCTTGACTTGCACACGGTGCTCCCGGCCGACGCCATCGTTGAACTCGAAATGATAGCCGAATGGCTCGCGGATGTTGCGCACGGTGTATTGAAAAACGCCGTTTTCCGTGCGGAGCGGGGAAACCGGGATGATCTGGGGCTTGCTCCCCGAAAGCTTGATCACGAGGCGTCCGTTGGTGGCTGGCTTACCCTCTGCTTTCGCTGTGAGGACCGCATCCGTGCCGGCGACGACGGACATATCCCGGGTCATGCTGATGACCTGCGTCGCCGCAGGAATTGGCACCTGCGAAAGGAAAATCCGCTGCAGCAGCGCCGGAGAAACCTTCCATGCATAGATCGCGATTCCGATGGAAACAACGCAAGCGACGGTTGTGTATTTTGCGAGCCGTTCGAGGTGTTTTGTGAGGACGACTTTTTTGACGATATTGATCTTTGCCGCTTGTCGGGTGGTATCATTGAGAAGTTTCACCACCAGCGCATGAGACCCGGCGGGAAACTCTGCGTTTTTCTCGGAGAGTTCGACCGCGGAGATCAGCGAAGTGCGGAACTGGGGCAAAGACCGCTCGACAAAGAGCGCGGCTTTTTTCCGATCCATCCGTTTGCGCACGGGGATGATCACAAAAAACCACAACAGTGCTAGGGCTGCGGCGAGATCTAGTGTTAGAAAGAAGGCCCTCACCCCCCATGATAGGTTCAGCAAGCGGTCTGCGGTGGCCTGGAACAGCCAGGCAAGAGCGAGAAAAGCAAGCAGGAGAAGGGGGAACTCCGCGATTTTGATCATCAGCAAGCGCTGCCGCACCTCGTCGAGCGTGCGGGCGAGGCGGGCGGGTAATACGATGTTTTCGCGTCCGTTACTCATTATTTCAATTGCGTTAGCCGCCGCATGAGCCATTCCAGGGAGAGAAAGGCGATCACTGCGGTGAGCAGCCACCCCGAGTAGAATAGTTCGATTTTTTTGAAGCTCTCAACCGTCGCGGACTTGGCGGCGATTTTATCAGGTAGGTTCATGAGTGTTTCCTCGCGGAAGTATTGGCCGCCCGAGCTTTCCGCCATGGCCTGCAGGAGTTTCTCATCAAGGGCGGTCTGGTTCTGCTCGGGCCGGGCATCGATGATTTCAAATTTCACGATCCCATCAGGATCGCGGCTGGTGGCAAACTGATAGGCCCCGGGGAGGCGGGCGGTGAATTCACCTCGGAAGTTGTTCTTTGCGATGGCATGAAGTTCGAAGGGCTGCTCATCGCTTCTGTTGGAGTTTTCCATTTTCATGGTGCCCTCGAGAGTGGGAACAATCAGTGGTTCATAGCCTTCGGTATAGGCATTGCCAGAAATCACCACGGTATCCCCGATGGCGTATTGCTTGCGGTCCGGCTTGAGCTGGGTGAGCGCTGAGGCCCCCTCCAACAATTGGAGGGAAAGTGTCTGCATGATCTGGCCCCAGAGGATGGAGTAATATTTATCCCCCGTGCGGCTGCGCCAGCGGTAGGTCTCATCGGTGCCGAAATAGACGCATTTCCCTGAACCGAAGCCCTGCATCGCAAAGACTGGCAGTGCGCCGTAGCGGCCAACCCGCTCTGGTCGTGGATCTACCAAAAGAACCTCGGCTCCCGGCTTCAACCGTGAAATGGGCATCGTCCAGCGGACCCCTGGGAACTCATCCCAGATGCGCTTGTTTTCTTCCGGGTCCGGATCCATTTGCAGGTAGGGAGAGGATTCACCAAGCCTGGTGAGCTGAAGTTGGAAGGGCTCTGGCGCACGCTCCGTGACAGCTTCCCTGGAGGCTGCGGTATCGGGGACGATGGGAAGCAATCCCGCCAAGGGTGTGTTGGAATAAGCGGCGGGATTGAACTTCGGGCCGCTCAGGAAGATCAGGCCGCCACCGGCCTCCACCCAGTCCGAAATGATCTGCATTCTTTCAAGTCCCAGATCCTCAGGTGAAACATCACCAAGAATGATGACCTGGGATTTGAAAAACTCTTCACGCGTCTCGGGCAGGCCGGGGAGGAAGGGTGAGTCTGGAAATTGATCCAAACCTGGCTCACCATCGATCATCACACACTTCACGACCAGCCGTGGATCCCGCTGGAGGTAGTCTAACAAATAACGGAAATCCCAGCGCGGTTCTTGCTCGATGAGGAGGACCTGGAACTTGGAATCCGTGACGCGGACACTGGTGGAGCGCAGGTTGTTTGCCTTGCTCGCCTCATCGTCCTGGATGGGGATGGAGATTTGTAATTTCAGATCGCCCTCGCGGCTTGGCGCGAATTGAAAGACGACTTCCTGTTCGCGGTCTCCGCCGAGCGTGATTTCCTTTTGCGCGAGAATTTCGCCACCGCTCATCAGCTTTGCCGCCACGGTCGTCTCCGGGATGCCTTGGGAGACGATGCGGGCGCGGACATCAAGTTTCTCATTCACAAACGCGAGTTTCCGGGTGTTTACCTCAAGGATGGAAACATCCCGCGGTGAAGTGACGCCCACCCCGTAGATGAAGAGGGGGACGCCTTGCTCCTTGGCGATTTGCGCCGCCTCAATGGGTGAGGAGCCGCTGTTGTTGGCACCATCCGTCACCAGCAGCACGGCACCGGGAGGCTGTGGCCGGGGTTCTTGCAAGACTTGCCGCAACGCCTCGCCGATGGCGGTGGTCGTTTCCTTGGCCTGAAGATTCTTGAACACTTCTGCGAATTCCGCAGCCTGCACTTTTCCTTCATGGGTAAAAGGGATGCGGGTGGCATTGCGTCCAAACTGATAGAAAACCAGATCCGCTTGATCGGCGAGACGCGGCCATAGATTGAGTTTGGGATTGGTGGCGAGTTTCTCAAGAATGTCCTTGCGGGAGAGATTGACGGGAGCCTTGGCCGCATCGGCAGGGAGGGCTTGATCGATCCTCTCAAGAGTGCCAATGGCGATGGCGGCGCGTTTGAGATCCTCCGGGGCGACCCTGCGGTCCTTGAATTGCAGGCTTTCAGAATCATCCAACAGCACCAACAGCGGTTGGCGGATAATTTCGCTGAGAGTGAGATTGATGACCGGCTTGGTGAGCAGGGCGATGAGCACGAAGGCTGCTGCAATTCTGAAAAATGCCATCAAACATTTATTCAGGAGTGAGATCCCGGGGGCGAACCTCCAATACGCATAGGCGGTGGCGGCGGCGATGGCCAGGAAGATCAGGAGTGCCCAGCCAGGGGAAATGCCTTCGAAGCCGATGCGCCAATCCTGCGAGGGCTGGGCGGCGGCGAGAAAGTTTGTGGAAAATAGCGGGAATGAATGCATCCTAACGGGCGTGGCTGAGGCGATGGGCGATGACGCCTTCCAAAAGGAAAAATGCGAGCACGATCCAAATGAGAGTCGTCCAGAATTCCTTGGTCACCACCATTCGCGGAGTCTGATTGGAGGTGACTTCGGTGGCTTTGATATCTTGGAGTTCGGCGAGAACGGCGGAGTCCACCAAGCGTAAATCGGATTCCGCGGGATCCATCTGCACGCCAAAGATGGCGATGACTTCGGAATCGATACTGACCTTGTAGGTGCCTGCGAGATCGGTGGCGGCGTAGCGGATGAGATTCCGGGTGCCATCCTGGACGACTTGGCCCGAAGTGCGGCTGGCATCGCTGCCGGGTCTTTGCACGGCGAAATCCTTGCCCTTGTGGGTCTCATCGAGGGGCATGCGGAAGGCCTCTCCGGGAGCGAGGGTGAGGCGGGCCTCGTTGCTGCGGTTGAGATTGCCCATAAGGCGCTGGATGAGTGGCAGGAAGCTTGGATGGAGGGGCAGGTTATTCCACTCCGGAGTGGCGGTGCTGTTGAACAGGACCACATGACCCTCGCCGTAGTTCCGCTCCACGATGGCCGGCTCACCGTTGTCCAGGGAGAGGATGGTGCGGGAAGCGATGCCTTGCCTGAGCGTGAGGGGGAAACTGCGGTTGAACTCCACGGCGGCAAGGCTCCCTTGTGCGGGATCGTTCCAAAGGGCGGTGACGGGGTGGGTGAAATTGCCTGCTTGGAATTTCAGCGGGGCAGCACCCGCAGCGTCTTCCAGGGGACTCCAGATATCTGCGGGTAACATTTCCCAAAAGGTGGTGTTTGCCTTCCAGTCCGCCACATCCACGAGCGGGCCGGGAAAGATTACGAGATTTCCGCCGCCTTCCACATAGGACTTCAGGGCTTGGGCGATGGCGGGGGAAACGGGGCCGGGATTGCAGAGGAAAACGGCTTGGGTAAGGCTGTTGTTTTTATTGCCAAGCTCGCCGGGAAGCTCTGCAGGGGACAGTGGCAAGGCCGCGAGGTAGTAGCGGGAGAGTTGATCCGCAGAGACCGGGACGAGCGCATTGGCGAGGAAGAAGCCGTCACGGTCCATGGCCGGGCCGTCGTGATTCCCCTCTGCGATGAGGACGTTCATCTGGCGGATGACGTTGATGGCAAGGGAGCGTTTGTTATCAACCGAAAATGCGTCCGGACCGAGAGTGGCGACGAGGGTGTGCGGGCCGGCATCCAAAGGTGCCACACTGATGCTGGTGGCCTGCGTGGTCCCGGGCGGGATCTGGGCGATGGTCTGTTTCCCTGCCGGCGGGCCACCATCCACTGAAAGGCTGACGCTGACGTTCTTCAGAGGGCTGGCACCGTAGTTCGCGACCTCCAGATGAAAGCGCAGTGGCTGGCCTGCCGCAGCGATGCCGCCATCCGTGCGGAGGGCGACGATGCCGGCATTGTCCTGGGATTTTTTATCGCCAACGATGATGGGGATGATGCGGATGCCGGGGTTGTCAGATGCCAGTTTGATGATTTCCTCACTTTTAAGCCATGCCTTCGCCTGGCCGTCGGTGTAGATGCGGATTTCGCGCGGTTGATCCTCAATGGGTTTCAGCGTCTCAATGGCAAGCCGCACCCCTTGGGCGAGATCGCTGCCACGATCGCTGACAGGCGCTTCCGCAAGAAGTTTGCGGAAAAGGCCGCGGTCACTGCCGGGTTTGGCGATGAGGACGTCCGTCTGGGTGGAAACGAGACTCAGAGCGGCGAGGGACTGGGGTGGCTGCTCGTCGCTCCACTGGATGGCTTGTTTTTTAGCCTCATCGAAAAGGGTGCCTGCGCCAGCGCTCTGGTTCATGCTGGCGGAATTATCGAGGAGAAGGACCGCGGCCACCGCATTGCCGCTGCTGGCAGAGCTACCGGCAAGAGCCTTGAGCACGGGACGGGCGAAGGCGATGGCGGCCAGAGCGATGAGCAGGCAACGCAGGATGAGAAGGATGAGATCCTCGATCTTCACCTTCTTTTCGTTGGCGCGCACGCTGTCCATGAGGAATTTCATGGCTCCCCACTCGGTGGTCTTCACCTGGAATTTATTAAGGAGGTGGATGATGATGGGCACGGAAACCGCAGCCACACCTGCCAACATTGCGGGGTAAAGAAAGCTCATGGTTCAGGATCTACTTTCTGCCTAGGGTATGGCGGAAGGCGAGGTAGCCACTGAGCGTATCCGCGAGTGGTTTGGCGGTATCCGCGAGGACGTAGTGAGCTCGGAATTTCTCGCAGGTCTTGCGCACGCGGGCGCGAAATTCATCGAAGTTCTTAAGGTAGGTTTTACGGATATCCGCAGGTGAGGTTTTGAGCAGGGTGGGGCCTTCCAGATCTTTGAATTTCCAAGTGCCCTTGAAGGGGAACGTGAGTTCGTAGGGATCGAGCGTGTGGAATACGATCACTTCGTTACCGCTGAAGGTGAGGCGCTCAAGACCTTTGTTGAGGCCCTCCTCATCATCGAAGAAGTCACTGATTAGAATGACAATGCCACGGCGGCGGGCTTGCAGGGCCACTTGTTCCAGAGCGGTGCCGAGGCGGGTGCCGCCGGTGGCCCGGAAGGCGGCGAGCCGTTCCATGATGTGCTTGATTTTTGGCAAGCTATCGGTGCGCGGAAGATATTCCTTTACCTCGGTATCGACGAGGGCGAGGGCGACGGCATCGCGCTGGAGGAGGATCAAGTTCGCAAGGCAGGCAGCGAGGGCTTTTGCGTAATGGAGCTTGGTGATTTTCCCCGAACCATAGTTCATGGAGGAGCTGCCATCCACCACGAGGTGGCTCACGAAATTCGTATCCTGCTCATACTGTTTGATGTAATAGCGGTCCGAGCGGCCAAGGACCTTCCAGTCCAGGTGGCGCATATCATCGCCTGTGGTATATTCCCGGTGCTGGGCGAACTCGATGGCAAAGCCATGGAAAGGCGAGCGATGCTCGCCTACCCGATAGCCCTCCACGATTCTGCGGGCCAGCAAGCCGAGCGCCTCGCCCCGCGAAACGGCATCTGCATCCAGAAGCTCAGCGCTCATGTTTTGGAATTTCGCTCAAGATCCTGGCGATGATATCATCTGGAGTGATGCCTTCACTTTGCGCGGTGAAATTCGGGGAAATCCGGTGGCGCAGGATGGATGGGGCCACAGCAGCCACATTATCGCATCCCACATACACCTGGCCATTGATCAGCGCGTGGGCCTTGGCAGCCATGATCAGGCTGAGGCTGGCGCGCGGGCCCGCACCGAAGCTGAGGTATTGTTTGCAATAGGGCAGCGCACCTTCTTCCTTGGGCCGGGTGCAGCGGGCGATGCTGCGCGCGTATTTGAAAACATGGTCCGCCACGGGGAGTGACTTGACGATTTCCTGGAGCCTCATGATGGTCTCACCATCGAGCACCGCCTCCGGCTTCTCGCTTTTCCCGCCGGTGCCGCGCTTCATGACCTGAAGTTCCTCATCTTCATCCGGGTAGCCCACGTAGATCAGGAACATGAAACGGTCCAACTGCGCCTCCGGCAGTGGGTAGGTGCCTTCCTGCTCCAGAGGATTCTGGGTGGCGAGCACGAAGAAGGGAGATGGTAAATCCCGCGTCACACCGCCCACCGTCACGCGGCGTTCCTGCATGGCCTCAAGCATGGCAGCCTGGGTTTTTGGGGGTGTCCGGTTGATTTCATCTGCCAGGACGATGTTGGAAAACAAGGGGCCTGGCAGGAATTTGAATTGTTTTTCTCCGGTGACGGGATCTTGGAAAATCACTTCCGTGCCGGTGATATCACTGGGCATCAGATCGGGAGTGAACTGGA
>JBBRIB010000006.1:0-20255 GCA_038221745.1 Verrucomicrobiales bacterium | reverse complement strand
CAAGCGGTCATGCAAGGGAATCAATCCCACCCTGCGGAGCACTGGGAAAAAGCTATCGGCTAGAGAACCCTCACTTGGGAAAAGGTCGTGGCATTTTTCCAACATCACCGTGGCCTTGGCGCGGTCTTGATCTAAAATCACCAGCGCTCGCCCCATGTCGGCCTGCATCCGCACTCGCAACAAGGCAGTCGGCGGTAAGCCGATCTGATCATAGGAAGAATAATTTTGTGCTAACAGTTCATTGATTGCAGCCGATGGCTTCCATTGCCCGGCTTCCTGGAGGCCGTCTGAAATCAATTGCAAAGCGGCAGGAAAGGTCTCCGAATCCGCACCACATTGGATAGCGGCACGCATCCACCACTCATGGGCTTTGCGATACTGGCGGCCGAATGCATAGGCTTGGCCGATTTGCAATGCTGTTTCACTGTTCCCAAGGGCGAGTTGATCTGCCCAAGAGTCATACAAATCAGCTTCAGCCTCGCGTTTTGCGAGGCGTAAACAGGCTGCCGCGTAGGCGTAGGAGACCGGGCGCGGCTCTTGTTTGATCTCGTTGGAGGTAGCGATCTGGCGAAGGAAAAACTCTGCTGCTTCATTCCAGCGCTCTGCTGAAGCGAGATTGAAAACATGATTGCCCCAATTTTCTTCAGTGTTCCCGCCTTTTGCAGCGGCATCCCAGACTTTTATCCCGAATGCGGCATCCGTCCCGCGGGCAAATGCTTCATTGGCAAGATAAGATAAAAGGCCGAGGGGCTTGGATGTCCCGTCTTTAGGTAACTTGGCCACGGCATCCCAAGCGAGGGCCAACCATTTTTCACGCGCTCTCCGAGGGTCCGGGGTAAGATCAAACAAGGCAAGCATCGCCTCGAAGCGCTCCACCGCAGGCGTGGTGGGGGAAAGCTCGCCTAACCAATGCCACCAAGAAATGGGCGGCTCTTCACTCCCAAAAGCAGTTTCCACGATCAACTGCCAACGCGATTCATCATCGCCCGCCCATGACGAAACCAAGCGTTTCGCGAGCATGGGAGCACCAATCATACCCTTGTGGGCACCGATGAGATCTCCCAAAAACTCGATGAACAGATCGGTATTTTCTTTAGCAAGGAGCTCAAGAGGGGCCTTGAAAGCTGCTTCCGCTTGTGCATCAAATCCCCGCCGCTCGAGAAAATTTGCCATCGTCACCAGTTGCACTCTTGCGTTGGCAACGTCATCTTTGTCGTTTTCAGCAACTTCTTGATCGATACTTAGATAGCCGACGCGCTTTTTGATCCAATCTGAAAACTGAGGTGACCTGGGATCGAGATTCAGGACTTCAAGAGCCTCGTCCACTCTCTCAAGGGATTCAAAATAAGTGAACGCTTCAAAAGGTGAGTGCTTCATCAAGGCCTTTTCGGCATCGCGCGTTTGACCTAACAAAAAAAGTAGATGGATACCCGTCAGCCGCTCCGCATCGTTCTTTGAAAAAGAGGCGCCCTTGATCAACTCCAAATCAGACGGGCGGACATCCTGGCCTTCCCACTGCCGGATCACGGAATTAATATAAGCTCTGCGAACAGCGCTTTCTTTTTCCATTGCGAGATCGGCTCGAAGCCATGGCAAAGGATCTCCCATCAAGGCGGCGAGAGCTTCAGAAATTTTTGTTTCTCCGGCTTCTTGCGCCGTTTCACGGGAGGCTTGAAGGTTTCCTGCTGCCCGATTGAAGGCCAATTGCCAGCTGATTGATTTTTCCCCAAGGGCTGCCTTCACCCGCTGGAGTTCGGCATCGGATGTCCCTTGGCTGCGGTGAAAATCCGCCAGCGCCAACAATCCCGCCGCATTGTTAGGTGCCATTTCGAGAAACTGCTTTGCGGCTTGCGGGTCTTTGTCGATGAGGCACTCGCGGGCTGCTAGAATCGCCAATTTTTGCGCCGTTCCTTGGAATTGTTCGCGCACATCGGTGTTTTTTTCTGTGGCGTAGAGTTTGAGAATCTGCTTCCAGGCTTTGACGCGGATGAGTTCGTTGAGGATTCTGATTTTTTCATTAGCCTGCCCCTTGGTGTAGCGCTCGATCAGCTTGATCACGCCGGGTTCCGTCTCCGGGGTGATTACGAGTTCGATCCTCCAGATGAGCTCTCCAGCCCGATGTGCGATTTCCGGATCGTCACCTTCAAGGCAAGCTCTCAACGCAGGTAATGCACTCTCACCCGCTTTCCAGATTCTCAACGTTGCATCCTCACGGATTTTATAACTCTCGTCCCCCAGCTTTGAAGTGAGGCTCTCCAGAGACTCGCCAGCCGCCGCGAAATGGGCGGACTCCTCATTAGGTAAACCTGCGGCTTTCACCCACCCGAGGCCTGAAAGCGCGATAAAAACCACGGTGAGTTTAAAATGCATATGCTGGGATCTTAGCGGATTTCCACCAAACATCAACACCCGCTCATGCGGCGAAACTTTCCCCGCATGAACAAGTGACGAGCGCATTGGGGTTGCTCACTTTGAAGCCACCTTGTTGCAAATCATCTGAAAAATCCAACTCGCTGCCGCTCACGAAAAGCGCGCTCTTCGGATCGATCACCACATTCACCCCGTTGCTTGGCACGAGAATATCGCGGTCCCGCGGCCCATCGACGAGATCCATCTTGTATTGCAAACCCGAGCAACCGCCACCGACCACGGCGATTCGGAGTGCCCCATCAGCCCGCCCTTGGCGCTCGAGCAAGCCTCGCAAATGAGAAGAAGCCCCTTCCAGGACTTTCACCAATTTCTCATTGCCGATTTTATAATTCACCAGTGATGACATATTTGAAGGGTGTATCCTGCCCGCCCTTGAGTCAACCGCAGGTTCCTAACAAAACGAGCCACCCGTATGCGAGTGGCTCGTCGAAATTTTAAATTGAGCAATCTCAGGCTTCCGAGGACTCCGCCGCTTCCACGGCGACATCGGTCACTACCTCTTCGTTGACCGCTTCTTGGCTTACCACCTCTTCGGCGACTTTCTTGGCGGCCTTTTTCGCAGGAGCCTTTTTCGCAGCCGCTTTCTTGGCAGCAGGAGCCTTTTTCGTGACTTCCTCCTTCTTAACGACGGTTTTCTTGACGATACCGCCGAGCTTTGCCTGTTCCTTTTTGCGCTTCACGTAGTCTGCGCGGCGACGGCGTTTGATGATCTTTTTGGATTGTTGTCCCATGGTTGGTAGCCACTGGCTAGGGATTTGAGCCGGACTGATCAAGAGGAAAACATCACGAACTTCGTTCTTTCATCCTCCCAAACCGGATTTTCCCCACTCGCAGAGCTAAAAGACCGCGTTTTTCACCGCCTTAAGCGCCGCCGTTCCATCGCCGTTCCATTGCGCTTGCGCTCGCGGGCGGGTGTCCTAGCATCCGGCGCTTTCCCAAGCTCTGCTTCTTCCATTCTTCCAATGAATCGCATTTTCGTCGAAAAAAAGGCCGCTCACCGCGATGAGGCCCGCCACTTGCTCCATGCCCTCCATGAGTCACTCAGCCTGCCCGGTCTGAGCGGCCTGCGCATCATCCAGCGCTATGAAGTTGCGGGCCTGGGCGAATCTGAATTTGGCATCGCCTCCCGTTTGATCCTCTCCGAGCCACAAGTGGATGAGATCTCCCCTGCCCTTTCGCTTGCGGAAAATGAAACCGCCTTCGCCGTGGAGTTTCTACCCGGTCAATTCGACCAACGCGCCGATTCCGCAGCCCAGTGCATCCAGATCCTATCAGGCAAAGAACGCCCCGAGGTTACCTCCACCAAGGTGATCATCCTCGCAGGCAGCCTTTCCCCGGAGGAAATCGCCCAAGTGAAATCTTACGTCATCAACGCAGTGGATTCCCACGAAGTTCCTGCGGCCGCAGGGGTTGCCCGTGGCGAACCACAGCCGCCGCCAGACGTCGCCATCCTCACGGGCTTCACCACCCGAGACCCTGCTGAAATCCGCGCCCATTTCAGCCTAGCCATGACTGCTGCGGATGTCGCCTTCTGCCAATCTTACTTCCGCGATGAGGAAAAGCGCGATCCCAGCCTCACCGAGATTAGGTTGTTGGACACCTATTGGTCGGACCACTGCCGCCACACCACTTTTCTCACCGCCATCGTGGAAACCACCTTTGACGAAGGCACCGAGGTGATCCAACGCGCATGGCAAACTTACCTCACCACCCGTGAACAACTTGGCCGTAGTGAGAAACCCGTCACCCTGATGGACATCGCCCTCATCGGCATGCGCGAGCTGCGCGCCTCGGGTGAATTGGATAACCTCGAAGTCTCCGAGGAGGTCAACGCCGCCTCGATCGTCGTCCCCGTGGAGATTTCAAATCTCGAATCTGAAATTTCAAATTCCCGCACGGAAGAATGGCTCGTGATGTTCAAGAACGAGACTCACAATCACCCCACGGAGATCGAGCCCTTCGGCGGCGCCGCCACCTGCCTCGGTGGCTGCATCCGGGATCCTCTATCAGGCCGCTCTTATGTCTATCAGGCCATGCGCGTCACCGGTGCGGGCAATCCTCTCACCCCTTTTTCCGAGACACTCCCCGGCAAGCTCCCGCAGAAAAAAATTTGCCAGATCGCCGCCAAGGGCTACTCGTCTTATGGAAATCAGATCGGCTTGGCCACGGGCCAGGTGGCGGAAGTATATCACCCCGGATACGTTGCGAAACGCCTTGAAATCGGAGCCGTGGTCTCCGCCGTGCCCCGCTCCCACGTCTTCCGCGGCACGCCCGCTCCTGGCGATGTGATCCTGCTCATCGGTGGCCGCACCGGCCGCGATGGCGTGGGCGGTGCCACCGGCTCATCCAAGGAACACACCGAGACGGCTCTCCAAAATTCCGCGGAAGTCCAGAAAGGCGATGCCCCCACCGAGCGCAAGATCCAGCGCCTCTTCCGCAACCCGGAACTGACCCGTAAAATCAAAATCTGCAACGACTTCGGAGCCGGTGGCGTTTCCGTGGCCATCGGTGAAATCGCGCCCTCGCTCGTCATCCACCTCGATGCCGTGCCGAAAAAATACGATGGCCTTGATGGCACCGAACTCGCCATTTCCGAGTCCCAGGAACGCATGGCCGTCTGCGTCGCGCCCTCGGAAATCGGCTATTTCATCGCAGAGGCAGACAAGGAAAATCTCGAGTGCGTCCACGTGGCCGATGTCACGGACAGCGGGCGCCTCATCATGACCTGGCGTGGCAAAACCCTCGTCGATCTCAGCCGCGCCTTCCTTGATACCAACGGCGTGCAACAGACGGCCAAAGTCCACGTTGCCACCCCCTTGACAGCCGATCTAAACTACCATCATGAACAACGAACAAATCTACTTGAACGAAGCCCACAAGACAGCCTGCGAAAAAGCCTTGGCACTGCAGGCGAGCGAGCGGCAGATGTCCTACGAAGAGTGCATCGAGCAAACCAAAAAGCTGGCATCGCAGTCCCAAAGACTGCAAGCGAAAGACAACAACTCCACCGAGCCATACGCACTGTCGAAGAGCAGCAAATTCGATGCCGCCTGAGCGATCTCTTTCTCGATTCAATATCATTCAATCGAAACTGGCAAGCTGCCGGGTCGCTTGGCGGAGCTGAGCAAAAAGTCTTTCCCGAGCTTGATGGAGCGCATTTCATCAAAGTAAATGCGGGTGCCTATCATGGTCACTGGCTGCAGTATTTTGACAGACTCCATTTCCATCAGATTCTTTTCCCGGATACCGCCTATACTTTCATAGGCTTCGTCGAAGATGACGATTCCCTTGCTGTAATGGTCAAGCAAGCCACCGTCCCTACCATGCGCTCGGCTGATGGAAATCCCATCAGAGCCACCCGCGCCCAAGTCGAAGCCTATATGACCCTTCTTGGTGCCTACCGGTTCCGAAACGACGACTACTACCTTCCTGCTGAAGATTTGTTGATCGAAGATCTGCACGACGAAAATGTGCTGCTTGGCGAGGATGGTGAGACCCTCCGCTTCATCGATCCGGTGATCTACCAACGCCCGCGTGATATTCCCATTCCCAGGTCACTCAAAGCCCACCTCGCCTCCCTCAATATCTGCGCACAAAAAGGCCTTGGTGAGATGTTCGATGGCTCGGTGGGCGCTGGCACCGTGCTCTGGCCCTTCGGTGGGAAACACCAGCTTACCCCGCCGGATGCGATGGTGGCGAAGCTCCCGCTGTTGGAAGGCGATACCGATGTGGCCACCTTCATGGCCTGGGGCTTCGATCCGTATCTTTCCGAAAAATCCCCCTTCCATGGCGCGGTGTACGCCGTCACGGAATCCGTCTGCAAAGCGGTTTCCGCCGGTGCGCGGTTGGCCGATGTCCGGCTCACGCTGCAAGAATATTTCCCCAGACTCGGCAATGATCCGAAGCGTTGGGGGCTGCCCTTCGCGGCATTGTTAGGTGCCTTCCACGCCCAACACTCGCTTCGCCTTGCGGCGATCGGTGGCAAGGATTCGATGTCAGGCTCATTCAATGATCTTGATGTCCCGCCGACTCTCGTTTCCTTCGCCCTCGCGCCCGGCAAGGCCAGCCTCGCGCTCTCACCGGAGTTTAAAAAAGCAGGCTCCCCTATCTCATTGTTAGAGATTCCACGCGATGCGGACGCCCTCCCGGATTTCGAAAAACTCAAGCAGGCGGCTCAACAACTCCACGATCTCAACCAATCGGGAAAAATCCTCGCGCTCCACCACATCGGCCACTGCGGACTTGCAGCGGCCCTCGCCAAGATGGCCTTCGGGAACAACATCGGCTGCGAGTGCAAAGAGCCACTGGATCTTTTCTCCGAACGCTACTTCGCTTTCCTCATCGAGCATTGCGAAGATCTCCCTGCCTCCCTCGATTCGAAAATCATCGGTCACACCCAAGCAGAGCCGTCCTTGATCCTCAACGGCGAGTCCCATCCCCTAACAGATCTGCAACAGGCTTGGACCGGAACTCTGGAACCCATCTACCCGACGAAGGCCGCTGCGCAAACCCACGGGCCCGCGGTTTTATTGGAAAACACGACTGCCCTCTCTACCTCGCGGCCCAATCGCCAATCGTCGAAGCCCAAGGTCCTGATCCCCTCATTCCCCGGGACAAATAGCGAATATGATTCTGCAAAAGCCTTCCGCCAAGCAGGCGCGGATGCTGAGATTCTGGTCTTCCGGAATCTCACCGCAGGCCATATTGAAGAATCACTGCGGGCGCTCGCCCTGCAAATTTCCAAGAGCCAGATTTTGATGTTCCCCGGCGGTTTCAGCGCGGGGGATGAGCCAGACGGCTCCGCCAAATTTATCGCGACGATCATCCGCAATCCACGGGTGGCGGATGCGATCATGGATCTTTTGAAAAACCGCGATGGCTTGATCCTCGGAATCTGCAATGGCTTCCAAGCTTTGATCAAAACGGGCCTCGTGCCTTACGGAGAAATCCGCGATCCGCAATCGGACGCTCCTACTTTGGTCCATAACAGCATCGGCCGCCACATTTCCTGTTATGCGAATACCCGCGTCGTCAGCAAGCTTTCGCCGTGGTTGGCGCAGTGCCAGCTGGGGGAAATCCACAGCGTGCCGGTATCCCACGGCGAGGGGAAGTTCCACGCGAGTGACACGGTGATCGCGGCACTCGCTGCCAGCGGCCAAGTGGCCACGCAATACGTCGATGCCAATGGCACTCCCTTGATGGACATCGCGGTCAACCCGAACGGTTCGCTGGCCGCCATCGAGGGCATCACTTCGCCCTGCGGTAGGGTCTTTGGGAAAATGGCGCACAGCGAACGCGCCGGGCGGATGCTTGCCAAAAACATCCCGTCGAACAAGCATCAGTCGCTTTTTGAAGCGGGCGTCTCCTTCTTTTTTTGAGCAATTTTTCTCTCAAATAAGCCACTTTTTGGCCTTTTTGCGTGGTTTATTGCTCAATTTCAAAATGATCGATTGACAAGGTAGTAGAATTCTGCTCATTTAAGGGCGTATGTAATCAATTCGCGCAACCTTTTGCTCATTATGATGTTATTTCTCACCAATTCTCAGATTGAAACAGAACTCGGAAAACGCCTCAAGCGCTTCCGGCTCGAGTCCAATCTCAGCCAAACCGAGGTGGCCACCCGCAGCGGCCTGTCCCGGCGGACGATCACGGCGATTGAAAATGGCGAGGGTAGCACCTTGGGCACCTTGGTCTCCCTGCTCCGTGCGCTCCAGGCCTTGGATGCCTTGGATAATTTCCTCCCCGATCAAGGCGTCAGCCCGATGGCGATGATGAGGCTGCGGGAAGAGCCGGTAAAATACGCCTCCAAGCCGCGCAAAACCAAAAACACCAGCCCATGGAAGTGGGGAGATGAAAAGTAGTGGCTGGAATCCAATCCATCGCTTCACCCGACCATGAGTATCGCCGCGATCCAACTGTATGACACCGAGATTGGCGCCGTGACGTGGGACGCGGAGCGCGAGCTGGGAATTTTCGAGTATGATGCGGCGTTTCTGCGCAGCGGCATCGAGGTTTCCCCGCTCCACCTGCCGCTGCGGGCGGGTGTTTTCAGTTTTCCCGGCCTTTCCCGTGCGACCTTCAAGGGCTTGCCGGGGTTGTTGGCGGATTCTCTGCCAGATAAGTTCGGGAACTTGTTGATCAATCAGTGGCTGACCAGACAAGGCCGCACGGCGGATTCATTCAACCCGGTGGAACGCCTGTGCTACCTTGGTAGCCGAGCGATGGGAGGTCTTGAATTCCGACCAATGTTGTTGGAAGAATCTCCCTCCGAGCGGCTGGATTTAGAGGAACTCGTCACCCTTGCCAATGAAGCCCTCACCCATCGCGAGGCACTCCATGCGAATCTTGAGGAATCGCAAGCCGCCCTTGCCACGATCCTCCGCATCGGCACCTCGGCGGGCGGTGCGCGAGCCAAGGCGGTGATCGCTTGGAATCCGAAAACCCGGGAAATCCGCTCCGGCCAGCTCAAGCCGATGAAGGGCTTCGAGTCCTGGCTAATCAAATTCGATGGGGTTTCGGAAAATCGCGATAGGGAACTCAACGATCCCCTCGGCTATGGCCGCATCGAGTATGCCTACCACCTGATGGCCCGCGCCGCTGGAATCACGATGAGTGATTGCAGGCTGTTTGAAGAAAACGGGCGCGCCCATTTCATGACCCGGCGCTTTGATCGCGGGCCGCAGGGTGAGAAGTTCCACCTTCAGACGTTATGTGCGATGGCCCATTTCGATTTCAATGAAGCAGGTGCCTATTCCTACGAGCAGGCGTTTCAAATCGCCCGCCGCCTCAATCTGCCACAGCCTGAAATTACCGAGCTCTATCGCCGCGCGCTCTTCAACATCCTCTCCCGCAATCAGGATGATCACACCAAAAACCTCTCCTTCATGATGCGCCGTGACGGCACCTGGCGGCTGGCCCCTGCTTACGATCTCATTTACGCTTACAATCCTTCTGGTGCCTGGACCCACCGCCACCGGATGAGCTTGTCTGGGAAACGCACGGACTTCAGCACCGAGGATCTGCTGGAGGCAGGAATCGCCGCCGATCTCAAGCCCGCGAAAGCCAAGGAAGTTCTCCATCAGGTCCATGCCGCCGTGAATCGCTGGCCGGAGTTTGCCGAAATCGCGGGAGTTCCAGCAACTTGGATCGAGGAAATCAAAAGGAATCTCAGATTGTTGCTCGTTGGCCAAAGTTAATTTCTCCAGCAGTGGTGTTTCTTCATCTTGCCAGTTTACGAAACGCCCGCCATTTTCCCGCGCATGTCACGCAGCTACCGCATTACGATCCTCGCCGGAGACGGCATCGGCCCAGAAGTCATGGCCGAGTCGCTCCGCCTTCTCGACGCTGTTGAAGCCAAATTCGGCTTCACGGTCGCTCGCTCCGAGCATCTCGTAGGCGGTGCCGCCATTGATGCCACCGGCCACCCCTTACCCCCCGAGACCGTCGCCGCCAGCGAGGCTGCGGAGGCGATTCTCTTCGGCTCCGTCGGCGGGCCGAAGTGGGAAAATCTACCGCCCGAAATCCAGCCGGAGCGCGGTGCCCTGCTGCCGCTGCGCAAGCACTTCGGGCTCTTCGCGAATCTCCGCCCCGGCGTTTGCCTGCCCGCACTCACTCACGCCTCGCCCGTCAAACAGGAACTCATCGCGGATGGCTTCGATGTCCTCTGCGTGCGCGAACTCACCGGTGGCATCTATTTCGGAACGCCGAAAGGCCGCGAAGAACGCGATGGCGAACCCGTCGCCTTCGATACCATGGTCTATGAGAAAAGCGAAATCCAGCGCATCGCCCGCGTCGCCTTCACCGCTGCCATGGGCCGGAAAAAACAACTCCTCTCGGTGGATAAGGCAAACGTGCTCGCCACCTCGGTCCTGTGGCGCGAGACCGTCATCGAAATTTCCAAGGAGTTCCCTGAAGTCCGGCTTTCCCACATGTATGTGGATAATGCCGCGATGCAGCTCATCAAGCGCCCCGGTTCCTTTGATGTGCTCGTCACTGAAAATCTTTTTGGTGATATCCTTTCAGACGAGATGGCGATGATCTCCGGCTCTCTCGGCATGCTGCCCTCCGCTTCATTGGGGAAACAACGCGAAGATGGCCTCTACTTCGGCCTCTACGAGCCGTCCGGCGGCTCCGCACCCGATATCGCCGGCCAGGGCATCGCCAATCCCATCGCCCAGATCCTCTCGCTCGCGATGCTGCTGCGTTTCTCGCTTGGTGAAATTCCAGCAGCGGATGCCATCGAAGCCGCCGTCGCCAAAACCATCGCGGATGGCTTCCGCACCGGAGACATCGCCACCACCCAGCCCGGCGAGACCAAGGTCGGCACCCGCGCCATGGGCGATGCGATTTTGGCCAGACTCTGAGCTGAGCTTCCATCGTGATTTGAAAAATCGATCTTTCGCCAAGATCGGACCTTCCCTTGTGGCCGCATCTGAAACATACTTTTTCTAACAGCCCATCATCATGATCGAAATCTCGAGCGCCCTTGATGGAATCCCCCGGGCTGCCACTCCGCCCTGAAACCATGGTTCGGCCAGACCCCCCAGCACCGAAAATCGAGCTACCGGATCCACCGTTGGAAACCGCCTGGGGTGATGCCAAGGGCTTCGATCCAGAGCACGCAGCCGGTCTCCCCACCCGCAAAACGGGCGAATTACGGGAAGCCCGACATCGGCCGGATCCTCCCGAAGAATCGCCAGCCGTGATCCGCATCGAGCTTCACGAAGACCCGCACTCGTATGCACTGACCACCCGCACCATTGAAGTTCAGGAAATTTCCAACACCGCCGTCCGCTTGGATCATCAGGATCCCGTTTCAGAAAAAGTGATCCATCAAGCGGTGCTTGAAAAACGCGGTGAAGACCCCCGCATCTTTGATAAGTTTTTTGGACAAGGCAAGGATTGGGGAGAGGCAACACGCTTTTCCATTAGATGGATCTCGCTCTTCGCCATCCTCATCGTTGCGATCGTGGTGGTGGCCTTGCTTTACCTCCCGAAGGTCAATCAAAAGAACACTCCACGCAAAATCACCACGATTCCCACGCTGACGGCGGAAGCTCAAACTGAGACACTCGATAGCCTCGCGATGAGAAAAATTCTCGACCACAAGGAACAGGCGATGGCGATCTTCAGCACCTATGCCAAGGCCTCGGAGGTGGCCGAATTTCTACCCCACTTGTTCAAATCCAGCGAAATGGAAGACACGCTTCGCAGTCATTGGATACCCCTCAAGGCCCGCAAAGACTGGAGTGTGCCGGAGAATGCGGATTGGAAAGTGGCTGGAACCTCCACCAAACCGCTCGGGCTGCTGCAATCCACGCTGCCGGATTATTCCAAATTCCATGCGTATTTTGTCTATCAGAATGAGCAGTTGCTCCTGGATTGGAAAGCCACCGCAGGTTATGGCACCGCCACCTTTGAGCAACTGAAAGACGGCAGAGGAAACGGCCTTGAAATTCGCGGCATGATCTCACCTCTGAGTTTCTATACCCGGCAATGGCCGGAATCCACCTACAAATGCTATCAATTGTTAGGCCCTGATGGAGAAACCGCGATCTGGTGTTATACCAAAAGAGACGAACCCGTTTCCCAAAAAATCGAATCACTCTTCCAAACGGGGGTGATCACTCTTGAAGCACCTTCCCTGCTCAGGATCACTCTCCGTCTTGAGCCGGGCGGCGGGGGTTCCATGCCCAGCCAATGGCTGATCAAAGAGATCTATTATATCGATTGGATCGAACCATAATCATTCTCCAAGCGAGGCGGTCATTTCGATCTCGATGGCCTTGCTGGTGGGCGTGCCGCTGCCTTCCGCGCGGCTGTCCACCGGGACCAGCACATTTGCCTCTGGGAAGTAGGCCGCAGCGCAGCCTCTCGGCATTTCATAAGGGATGGCCGTGAAAGCCCTGGCCGTCCGCCTTTCCTCACCCCAGAAGCTGGTGAGATCCACGAGGGAGCAAGGGGCGAGTCCGCGTTCTGCAAGGTCGTCGGGATTGACGAAAACAATCCTCCGGGCGTTGGAGATTCCACGGTAGCGATCGTTCGAGCCATAGATCGTGGTGTTGAACTGATCGTGGCTGCGGAGGGTCTGGAGAGTGAGCCTGCCGGGAGCGGCTTGGAAAACATTCATCTTTGATAGACCGAATGCGGCCTTGCCCGTGGGGGTTTCCCAAACTCTCGTTTTCGCGGGGTTGGGCAGATAGAATCCCGAATGTTGGAGGACTCGTTCATTGAAGTTTTCAAAACCGGGGATCACTTTTTCAATCAGATCCCGGATGCGATCGTAGTCCGCCGCGAGCCAGCGCCAGAGCACGGGGCCACCCTTGCCGAGCACGGCTTCACCCAGCCGGGCGACGATTTCCACTTCGCTGAGGAGTTCCGCAGATGCCGGTGAGAGCACTCCTCGCGATAGTTGCACCACTCCCATTGAATTTTCCGTGGTGATGAATTGGTTCTCACCGTCGCGCTCCGAGCGGCCAAGACATGGGAGGATGAGCGCCACCCGCCCGGTGACGAGGTGGCTGCGATTGAGCTTGGTGGAAACGTGGCAGGTGAGCTCGCACCGGCTCAAGGCCGCTGCGGTGAAATCGGTATCCGGTGAGGCTTGCAAGAAGTTTCCTCCCAGGCCGAAGAAGACTTTGCCCGCACCGCGATGCATGGCGTGGATGGAGTCCACCGTATCCAGCCCATGCGCCCGGGGTGAATGAATCCCACAAACTTCATCAAGCTTCGCGAGAAAGGATTCGGGCATTTTTTCAAAGATTCCCATCGTCCTGTCGCCTTGCACATTGCTGTGGCCGCGGACAGGACAAAGCCCGGCCCCGGATTTACCGATGGCGCCTAACAAAAGATGCACGTTGATGACCTCACGAATCGTTGCAACGGCATTGCGATGCTGGGTGAGTCCCATCGCCCAGCAGGTGATCACCTTGCGGGAACCCCGCACCAGCGTGTGTGCGAGCGTTTCGATTTCCCCACGGCTCACGCCACTCATCTCTAGAATTTCCGCCCAAGGAGTGGCCGCGGCGAGGGTCTGATAGGCCGCGAATTCCCGAGTGTGCCCTTTGATGAAATCGGTATCCAGCACCTTGCCCGGCGCAGCGGCTTCCATTAGAAAAAGGCACTTGGCCAGCCCGCGGAACAAGGCCAGATCCCCGTTCACCCGCACCCGGACGAACTGTGAAGCAAGCGGCGTGGATTTCCCTAACAAAGCCGACGGATGCTGGGGATGGGCAAACGCCACCAGGCCTGCCTCGCGCAGCGGATTGATCGCCACGATCTTCGCGCCGCCTTTGACGGCAGCCTGCAAGGTGGTGAGCATGCGCGGGTGATTGGTGCCGGGATTCTGGCCCACGCATAGAATGGTATCCGCCTCCAGAAAATCATCCAAGGTTACCGTCCCTTTGCCTACACCGATGGCCTCACTCATCGCGAGACCGCTGGACTCATGGCACATGTTGGAGCAATCGGGTAGATTGTTTGTCCCGAAGGCCCTCGCAAATAGCTGATAGAGGAAAGCCGCTTCATTGCTCGCTCTGCCGGAGGTGTAAAAAATCGCCTCGTGGGGTGAGGGTAAACTTTTCAGATGCCGGGCGAGAATTTCAAACGCGGCCTCCCAAGTGACGGGCGTGTAGTGGCTCGCGCCTTCAAGCTTGACCATCGGCTGCGCGATGCGCCCTTGTCGTTCGTGCCACAGATCGCTCTGTGAGGCGAGATCCGCGATGGAATACCGGGCGAAAAATTCCTCATCGGCCAACTGCCGGGTGGCCTCGGAGGCGAGGGCCTTCGCGCCGTTCTCGCAGAACTCCGCAAACGAACGGTCCCCATCCGGATCCGGCCACGCACAGCTCGGGCAATCAAAACCACCGGATTGATTCATTTCCAACAATCCATGGCTGCCGCGCAGCAGTCCGGCCTCGCGGAGGATGTGCTCCATCGAAGAAACCACGGCTGGAATACCGGCGGCCCACTCTTTAGGAGCAGATTGTTTCAAAGAATCACCGCCGTGCATCGCTGTTCAGCGAAGCTTGGATCTCACTTTTTACAAGCCGCAACCTTTCCAAGTTGAATTTTAAATAGCTTCCCGCTTGCAGGGAGGGAAGATCGAGCGAAGCCTGCGGCGTGTCCCCATTGGACGATCTTACTCACGCTTGGTTACGCCAAGCGGTGAACCAGCCGGATTTCGCAAAGCGCTTGGCCCCCTTGGCCAATGGTGCGGGGGAGGTCGTGCTCGATCACGCGGCAGAGGCCTCCCATGCTTTCCTCGCCGGGGTGGCGATTCAAGCGGCGAAGGATCATCAAAAAACCCGAGTCTGGCTCATTTCCGAAATGCCGCGCCACCGCGAGCGCTTGTCAGCCGAGCTGGAACTCTGGGGCGTGACGGCCTTGGTGCTGCCAGAAGGGCCGGTGGAAACGGGCGATGGCACGATCGCGGACCCGGAATCCGCCGCCGAGTGGTTCTCCGTGTTGGAAATCCTCGCCCGCGCCGAGAGCTGCGTGGTCATTTGCGGCACTGAGGCATTTGCAGGAAAAGCGCCCTCACCCGCCGCTTTGAGGAGCAGCCGAACGCCCTTGAAACCCGGCAGCACTCTCGATCCCGAAGCACTCGCCAAGTCTCTCGCGGAGCACGGCTATGAGCGCGTTCCGAGCGTCGCCGCGCGGGGCCAATTCGCCGTGCGCGGCGGGATCTTGGATCTATTCGCCTGGCAAGCCGCCAAACCGTTGCGGCTGGAATTCTTTGATACCCAGCTGGAATCGGTGCGTGAGTTTGATCTGGATTCACAAGCCTCGACCAAAAAACTGCTGGAGGCTGACTTGCTTTTAGCCGAACCATCCGTCGAGGGAACCGTGGAGGATTACCGCAGAAAGGGCGATTTGATCATTTCCTTCAGCGCCGTGATCAGCCGACCGGACGTCAGAATTCTGGAGGATGCGGCGGAATTCAACAGTGAGGAGGATTTTACGCTCGCCAGTTTTGGCAGTCCGCTGGGGCATTTCGAAGCGGGGGATTTCGTGTTGGAAGAATCCCGGCGCGAGAATTTTTTCCGTCAGCTCAACGATTGGCAGCGCGATGGCTGGGACATTGCCATGGTTTTCGGCAACAAAGGCGAGGAAGAACGATTCGCCGAGCTCGCGGGCAAAGACCTCGCACGCGACCTTGGATTACAAGCCCTGCGGGGTGAATTGCTGGCCGGATTCACCCTGCCCGTCCTCAAGCTGGCCGTTCTTTCCTCATCCGAGCTCTTTGGCCGCTATCGTTCCTCGGGCGGAGTGCGCAGATCCTTGTTGGAAAAAGCCCGCGCTGCCAGGGCACGCGCCACCGTGGATGAAATGGAGACGGGTGATCTGGTGGTGCATTATGAATACGGCATCGCCCGCTACCGCGGAATCCAACAAGGAGATGAAGGCGAAGAGCTGGTGCTCGAATATCGCGATGGCTCGCTGCTGGGAGTGCCGCTGGAGCAGGCCCATCTGATCGGAAAATACGTGGGCCTCGGTGGCAAAACCCCGGAGCTGAACAAACTCGGCAGTGCTTCGTGGAAATCCGCACGGAAATCCGCAGAAAAATCCATCCTCGACTACGCGGCCCAGCTCCTCCGAGTGCAGGCGGAACGTTCCTCGGAAACCGGCTTCGCCCATCCGCCGGACTCGCGCTGGATGTGGGAATTCGAGCGCTCGTTTCATTACACCGAGACCGTCGATCAACGCCGGGCCATCGAAGAAACCAAACTGGATCTGGAATCCCCCAAACCGATGGACCGCCTGATCTGTGGCGACGTAGGCTTTGGCAAAACCGAAGTGGCCATCCGCGCGGCTTTCAAAGCGATCTCCAGCGGCAAACAAGTGGCCATTCTCGTGCCGACCACGGTTCTCGCAGAACAACATTGGCGGACCTTCCGTGAACGGATGTCGGACTATCCGTTCCGCATCGAGCTGCTCAACCGCTTCCGCACCGCCGGCGAAGTGAGGAACACCCTCGCCGGCCTGGAATCCGGTGCGGTGGATCTTGTCATCGGCACCCACCGCCTCGTCTCCGGCGATGTGAAATTCAAAGACCTCGGCCTCGTGGTGGTGGATGAGGAACAACGCTTCGGCGTGGCGCATAAGGAGAAATTCAAACAACTCTTCATGCAGGTGGATGTCCTCACACTTTCCGCCACGCCCATTCCCCGCACGCTTTACATGGCCCTCATGGGAGCACGGGACATGTCCACCATCGATACCCCTCCACCTAACAGAATTCCTGTTTCCACCTCGGTTTGCGCCTACGATGAAAGGGTCATCCGCGATGCCATCCGCCGTGAGATGAAACGAGGTGGCCAGGTGTTTTTCCTGCACAACCGGGTGAAAACCATCGATAACATGCGCTCCCGCATCGCCGAGCTGGTGCCGGAGGCCCGCATCCTCGTCGGCCACGGCCAAATGCATAAAGATGATCTCGAAGTGGTCATGCACCAGTTCGTCAAAGGCGAAGCGGATGTCCTCCTGGCCACCACCATCATCGAAACCGGCATCGATATTCCAAACGCCAACACCATCCTCATCGACAGCGCCGACCGCTTCGGCCTGGCGGATCTCTATCAACTCCGTGGCCGGGTGGGCCGGGCGGGTGAAAAAGCCTTCGCCATCCTCCTTCTCCCTCGCGATATGATGACGGTGGGCGATGCGCGAAAACGCATCAATGCCATCAAACAATACACCGCGCTCGGCTCCGGCTTCAAAATCGCCATGCGGGATCTGGAAATCCGCGGGGCGGGCAATCTGCTTGGCACCAAACAAACAGGCCACATCTCACAAATCGGCTTCGAGCTTTACTGCCAGCTCCTGCGCCAATCGGTGGATCGCCTCAAAGGCCGCAAGGAAACGCCACGCGGCGGCACCACCTTCAAGGCGGATTTCATCGCCTTCAGCGAGATTTCCTACGCCCGGGAAGATCCGCAGAAAGTCGTGCCCGCATTTCTTCCCGCCTCATGGCTTGAAGAGACCAAGCTGCGGATCACCGCCTACCGGGAACTCTCCGAGGCCGGCACCTTGTCCAGCATTGATGCCTTGGAAAAATCGTGGAAAGACCGCTTCGGGCGGCTGCCAGAGGCGGCGGAACGATTGCTGGAAGTCACTCGAATTAAAGCAATTGCCGCTGCCGAAGGGATCGCATCCGTTGAGATTCAGGGTCAGCGCCTGATGCTCCACCGGAACGGCGATTACATCCTTCTTGAAGGCCGCAGGTTTCCCCGCTTGCAATCCGCCAGCCATGAGGGAAAGCTTGCGGAAGCGGTAGCGCTGTTGAAAAACTTTTGACTCCATCCTATGACATCAATGAACACGCGTTCCACTCTCGCCACTGCTTGCCTCTGCACTCTTTTCGCGGTGCCTTGGAGTTTTGCGCAAGAAGCACCGCTCGCGCCACCCGCGGCACCACCCAGGCCGGTGGCCCCTTCAGGCCCCGTTGAGGTCAATGGGATCGCCGCCAAGGTCAATGGCAAGGTGATCACCCGCAATCAAATCTCCTTCATGCTGGCACCCCGCTACGCGCAGCTCGCAACCCAGTACCCTCGCCGCGGGCCTCAGTTTGATGCCAAGTTCAAAGAAGCGAAGACCACCATCGTCCAGGAACTCATCGACCGACAAATCATCATTGATGAGTTCAAACAACTCGGTGCAAGCATCAAGCCCAACATCATTGATGAGGAAATCAAACGCCAGATGCGCGAGTTATATAATGGCGACGAAGCGAAGTTCCGCGAGGAACTCAAACGCAGCCGTCTCACCATGGATGGCTACCGCGAGATGACTCGTGAAAAAATGATTGTCCAGGCCATGCGCTCACAACAATTCTCGGATGCGCCACCACCATTGCCCAATGAAATTCAAAGAGAATATAACGAGGTGAAGTCCACGCTGCGAGATGTGACCAAAGATAAGATTTCATTTCAGAAAATTTTCATTCCTGCATCAGATCCGCAAAATCCGTTAGCCACTCCTGATACCCAGCTGACTCTAACAGAAGATCTCGCCAAACAACTTGGTGAAGGAAAAGACTTTGCGGAACTTGCCAAAACTTATTCCAAAGACGCCTTCGCCGAACAGGGCGGGAAACAAGAAAACGTCCCCCGCACGGATCTATCCCCTGAGTTCGCATCGATCATGTTTGAATCTCCCGTGGGCCAAGTCGTCGGACCGCTGTTGGACCGCCTTGGCTTTACGATCGTGCAGGTGATCAAGGTCGATTTAGGCCCTTCACCCGCTTTGACCGATGGAATGCGGCAGAACATGGAAGAACGCGTCCGGCGGAAAAAAACCTCCGCGCAGTATGAACGCTGGATCGAAACCAAGCGCAAGCGGGCAATGATCGATATCCGGGAGTAAGCCGGCCCGTTTCTGTGAGTATCCCCCAGGACAATACTCCTGCGGGTGACGGGCTTCCTCACATTGTTTGATTTTATGAGCGAATCCGGCTTGCCCAAAGCAACATCCCAAGCCATGGAGAGCGCGTGAAGCGTAACCTATCAGACAATCCAGCCTGGCAGGAAGAGGATCTGGGATTACCTCTGCCAGATTCGCAACACGCGTGCTCGATGAGTTTACCCACATGGGCGGCGGTGGTTGGCTATGAGGAAAACCTGCCGAAAATAGTGAACCGCCTGAGGACGGGCTACCCGAGATTTTTCAAACACCCGATCGTGGAGCGTCTCTTTGCCGAGGCGAAAAGCGAAGTGGCAAGCGATCAGGAAGAGGTATTGGTTCTGCCCACACGGGCATCGGTCCAACGCGCCCACCGTTGGGTGGAGCGGCGCTCGGAAACGGCTGTTAGAATAACCAGTTACAACGGACTCCAGGTTCTCGTTGTCCCTGCCAAAGCCAAAAAAGAAGCGGATCTATATTGGCGCTTCTCCGGAGAGGTGGTGAGCAGCCGGCAGGCTCAGGACTTCATCGACGGAAATCTTCGCGAAGGTTCAAAATCGCATCTGATCGCGCGCTCACTCTCAAAGATCACCGGAGCCGCTCCCGAGGACACTTTCATTTTCTCAAGTGGCATGGCCGCCGTAGTCTCGGTGCTGCGGGCCTTGCCTGGGTTGTTGGAATGTAAGAAGACTTTGCAGCTAGAGTTTCCCTACGTCGATTGCTTGAAAGTCCAGGAACTCTTCGGGCACGGCGTGGTCTATCTCAACGAAGCCGTCGGTGAATCCTTCGACGAGGCCCTGATGCGCATTCGTGCCGGAGAGTTTGCCGGCGTGTTCACTGAAGCGCCCAGCAATCCACTGCTGCGGACCGTCGATCTCAAGCGCGTGGCGGAGGCCTGCAATGAAAGTAAAACCCCTTTGATCATTGATGACTCCGCAGCGGGCCCCGCCAATGTGCAGGCCCTGCGCTTCGCGGATGTGGTCACCAGCAGCTTGACCAAATGGATTTCCGGACAAGGCGATGTCATGGCAGGCATGGCTTCCGTCAGGGCGGACTCACCGCTCGCGAAAACGCTGTGTGCTGCCCTCAAAGAGGATTCCAAAGACTGCGCACCGCTCTATCTGGGCGATGCCGAGGTGCTCCTCTCCAACATGAAGGGCTACCTCGCGCGGATGAAAACCGTCAACGCGAATGGACTTGCCCTCGCCACCTGGCTGAGCGAGCACCCTGCCATCGCGGAAGTTTGGCACCCATCGTTGAGCAATCGCAGCAATTACGAGGCATTGCTCCGCAAAGGAGGCGGATTCGGCGGGCTGCTTTCCTTCGCGCTCAAGGCACCCAGGAAAACTCCGAAAGTTTACGACTCCCTGCGCTTGAGCAAGGGTCCGAGCTTCGGCACTCCCTTTACACTCGTCTGTCCCTAT
>JBBRIB010000005.1:0-21059 GCA_038221745.1 Verrucomicrobiales bacterium | reverse complement strand
TTACCCTCCACGCCTCCGCCGCCACCCAGGCCTTTTACCAAGATGCCCAACGCGTCCTTCAGGAACACGCCGTTCTGGACGACAACGGCGATGCTTTCCCCACCCCCACCACTGCTTTCATCGGCCTCCAAGCCGCCCCTTCCGCCACCACTCCGCCCGACGGCCCGACCGCCCGCGAGATCTATCTTCTCAATCCCACAAGCGATCCGCTCCCTCCTGTCGCCAAAGCCCAACGCGCGGAACTCGAAGCCTCCATCGCCACCCTCCGGCAAAACAAACCTAACATCCAAGAACAGGAATACTACGTGCAGTTGGAGAACCTCATGCGGAAGATGGCGGAGATCTATCAGAAAAAATAACAACTCCAGGACAGCGCTTGAAATCCTTCCGTTAAGAGGTTTGTAAATCGCAATCGAGGCCACACGCTTCTGGCTCAAATTGGGTGCTATGGACAGATAAACCAAGCTGGGCGATGGTTTGGAGGATCTGCTTTTTCCTACAAAAATTTTGAACCCTAGTTCTGGAATCACATGGCGGACAGGGAGGGATTCGAACCCTCGGTGACATTGCTGCCACACACGCTTTCCAAGCGTGCTCATTCGACCACTCTGACACCTGCCCTTGGAGGGCGGCAAGCTAGGAACTCCTTTTCAACTTGGCAACCCCCATTTTCAATTCTTTGTCCAATCTCGCCACTTTCTGAAATTCAACGATTTGGAATGACCTCCGCGACTCCCTCCCTCCTGATATCCAGCGAACCGGGGAGCTTTGAAATTCGCCAATACCCCCTATTCTCAAATCGGGTTGAAACACGGCATCGCGTAATAGTTAATAAAAATTTACAATCTACCTTGTTTGTAAGTCAACTAACCAAAATAAATGAACCGCCTTACTTTCGTCGCCTTCTGGATCACCCTTATCACCGTTGCCAGCATGGTCCAAGGCGCGACACTGGTCACCTTGGTCGATGACCGCAACACTGGCGGCACTGCGGCGGGCTTTGTGAACAGCGAACTGCCAAACTTCATGCTGGCGCCATCTTCAGGTCGGTTTTCGATCCGAAACTCACCCTCGGTTGCAATTGGCACTTGGGATTTCGCTTTGGTTGGCTTTGGAGCGCCCAAACTCATGTCCAGCAATACGCTCAACTTAAACAGCATCACCAGTTTTTCGAGTGCAAGCGGGGTCTATAGTGCCACCTGAAAATTCTGGTTGATGCCTACCGGGCTAGCGGCTTGAGCGCCCCGCGCTTCGGCGCTTGGATCCTGCGCCATCGGCTAGATCGATAGCATGGCGAGGCTGTGCCAATGAACCGAAAAACCCAGCAACTGAAAAGCTCTTCTTCGCATGTGGCTGACGCGTCTCGCGGCTGTGCCAGTGAACCGAAAAAGCCCAGCAATTGAAAAGCTCTTCTTCATATGTGGCTGACGCGTCTCGCGGCTGTGCCAGTGAACCGAAAAAGCCCAGCAGCTGATACCGCACTCTTCTTTTCACTCACTCCGACCCGAACAGAAACCGCCACTTCCCTGAGTCACCTCCAGTCTTCAGTCTTCTTCTTTTGTCTCCAATCCCTGGTCTCTGGTGTCTTTACACCCCCATAGCGGACCCGGCAGTGCAGCATTTTTGCAATACCAAGATCTTTCAAAATCGTTTCGTTGTCGTCGCTTTCCAGCATTTCGTCCGTGTGCTTAGTCACTGAAGCGGCGGTCTGTGACTGTCGCTGGCGATCCGCCCGCCCCGACTTCATCCCGAATGGAGCAAGCCTCGGTCCTTACACTTGGTCTGCCAATCTCATGCTGAACAACGCGACGATCATTTCCGTGGAAGCTAACCCGCGACTTTGCTCGCACCTCGAGGAACAATGGTCGGACATCGAAACGAAAAAAACAGGCAATGGAAATAATCACAGGGTCATTAACGCAGCTCTATCCGACAAACCGGGCCGCCTTGCTTTCTTCATTAACAAAGAGAGTTACCTAAACAGCTACATCGGCGACGTAATTAATGGCCAGAAATCAGACGAATCCCATGAGCGGATAGAACTTGAGGCTCTCTCCTTGGACCATATTTTCCCTGGAGATCCACCAGAATTTGTCAAAATCGATATTGAGGGAGCCGAGTGGCGCGCGCCGAAAGGAGCATCGGAAATTATCAGGAAAAGAAAGACTCGATTTCTAGTCGAGATCCATCCGTGGGGCGACTCTTCTTTGAACAAACGACCCTCCGACGTACTTCATCCTTGATCTGCAACGAGCGGCCCCCTATCCTTCTCCAGCTCTTATTTGGCTCGGTTTATGCCACAAACGGGCCGCCCCCCAGTTTCAGTCTTAAAAATATCTAACAATCATGACCGTTGATACATCAAAAGCCCCGGTTTCAGGAACACTACGCCGCAGCTTCCTGAAACATGAAGTGTGGATTTTTCTCTTCGGGGCCATCCTCCTCAATGCCCTGTTCATAGGCGCGATCAGCCAAGGCGTCTTGCCGATGAAATTGTATAATTTCGGGCGGTTCCTGCTGCTGGGACTTTTTCTTGCCAGCGTGGTATTGCTGGCTCGCGGTCCCCGGGGCGTGCTGGAATTGGCCAGGCCCATGCTCGTTTGGCGCATCCATCCAGCGTGGTATCTCCTGGCCCTGTGCTGGGGCATCGGGATGAGCAGCTTGACCTTGCTGGGCAAGGGAATCCTGACTGGCCAGGGGCTGGCGGAGATTGTCATGGAATTCGGCGTCTTGGGGAAACTTGGCACCATCGTGACGATCCTGGTAGCTTCCTTCGTGGGCGAAATCGTGTGGGTGAGTTATTCGGTGGATCGGCTGCAGCGAAAGTATAGCATGTTTGTGGCAAGTCAGATTGTGGGGGTTTTCTGGACCTTGTGGTGGATCCCCATGGTGGTTTTCGATGTGGGTGTCATCCCTGGTTTACCACCTTTCTTCTTGTTGATAAGCATGCTGGGAATCGCCTCGATGTGTGCCTTTATCTATAGTCACACCCATAGCGGGTTGGCGGTCCTCGTTTTGCAGGTGATGTTGAACAGTTCTTTGCTCGTTCTGCCAGTGACCCCAAGGGAAGGAAACATCACCACCTTTGCCTCTTTCTCAGTGGTCTATTTTTTAGCAGCACTCACTCTCCATCTTTGTTTTGGAAAAAACCCGCTCTTGAAATCCAGTGAGCGACCGATGCAGCTAGAATCGTAGGTGCTTGTCTCAAGCCGGGGACGCATTGGCGGGATCGGGCGGCCTCAAAAATCAAAAAGGAGCGCGCTCATTCTGACCGTTATTTGCAGCGGACATCCTGCCCGGCTGCGATTGCCTTTCAGCCCGACACGATGTCGGGCGGAAATAGCCAATAGACTATCGACGCTCCCCATTTTTCAGACGCCGTCCTAGGAAAAAAGGATTCCTTCCACAAACCGCTCGACGTGCTCCGGGCATTTCGAATGTCTCGGAGAAATCACAATCAGTTGCCTGCTGAGTTCCACCGGTGGATGAACTGTTTGGCCATCGAGCCTTACTTCCCCCAGCGCTCCAACAATGTCTTGGCCATGTCTGATGGGGTCTCCGCCACCGCGATGCCGCACTCGGCGAGAATGCGTTTCTTGGCTTGGGCGGTGTCTTCCTCACCACCGACGATGGCTCCCGCATGACCCATGCGGCGGCCCGGCGGCGCGGTGGCTCCGGCGATGAAGCCGGCAATGGGCTTTCTACAATTTGCCTTGGCCCAGCGGGCGGCGTCCACCTCGGCGTTGCCACCGATTTCGCCAATCATGATGATGGCTTCGGTTTCAGGGTCGTTGTTGAACATTTCCAAAACTTCGAGGTGGTTGGTGCCGTTGATGGGGTCGCCACCGATGCCGACGCAGGTGCTCTGGCCGTAGCCGAGCTGGGTGAGTTGGAAAACCGCCTCGTAGGTGAGGGTGCCGGAACGTGAGACGACACCGACGTTGCCGCGCTTGTGAATGTAGCCGGGGGCGATGCCGATGCGGCACCCGCCGTGGGATTTCTCACCGAGGCCAGGAGTGACGAGACCGGGGCAGTTTGGCCCGACGAGGCGAGACTTGGAACCGCGGAGGGCTTCCTTGACGCGCATCATGTCCATGACGGGGATGCCTTCGGTGATGCAAACGATCAGCGCGACTCCGGCATCCGCAGCTTCAAGAATGGCATCCGCCGCGAAGGGAGGTGGCACGAAGATGGCGGAGGCCGTGGCTCCCGTTTCGTTCACCGCCTCGGAGACGGTGTTGAAAATAGGCACGATGTTTTCAAATTTCTGCCCGCCCTTGCCCGGCGTGACACCGGCCACCAGCTTGGTGCCGTAGGCGAGTGAGAGTGAAGCGTGGCGGGCGCCGAAGCTGCCGGTGATGCCTTGGACAAGGAGCGTCGTGTTTTCGTCAATGAGGATGGCCATAAGAAAAGTTTGCTGGATTTCAGTTTGAAGTTTTTCAGGAAACGGCGGCGACGATTTTGCGCGCACCATCGGCCATATCATCCGCCGCAACGATGTTGAGGCCGGAGGCGGCGAGGGTGGCCTTGCCCATTTCCACGTTGTTTCCTTCCAATCGGACGACGAGGGGAATCGGCAAACCAGTTTCCTTGGCCGCGGCGATGACACCTTCCGCGATGATGTTGCAGTCCATGATCCCACCGAAAATATTAATGAGGATGCCCTTCACGTTCGGATCACCGAGGATAATCTTGAAAGCGGCGGTTACTTGCTCTTTGGAAGCGCCACCGCCCACATCAAGGAAGTTCGCGGGATCGCCTCCGAAATGCTTGATGATGTCCATGGTGGCCATCGCGAGGCCGGCCCCATTGACGAGGCAGGCGATGTTTCCATCGAGGCCGATGTAGTTTAAATCAAACTCGGAGGCTGCCACTTCACGGGGATCTTCCTCGGATTTATCCCGCATTGCGACGATGTCCGGGTGGCGGTAAAGCGCGTTGTCATCAAAGCCGAATTTCGCATCCAGCGCGAGGACGCGACCATCGGGAGTGGTGACAAGCGGGTTGATCTCCAGCATCGAGCAATCGCAGGAGATGAAGAGTTTATACAGATTCGCAAGGAGCTTGGCGAACTGCTTGGCAACGTCTCCGGTCAGACCGAGGGCCGCGGTAAGCTTGCGCACTTCGTAGCTTTGGAGGCCAAGCAACGGATGAATGAATTGGCGGACGATTTTTTCCGGAGTGTCATGCGCGACGTCCTCAATGCTCATCCCGCCTTCGGTGGAGACCACAATAACGGGGCGGCAGGTGTCGCGGTCCATCAGGATGGCGAGGTAATACTCGTGGGAGATGTCCACCGCCTCAGCGATCATCACCTTGCTCACAAGTTTCCCGGCCTCGCCCGTTTGGATCGTGACGAGCGTTTCATTGAG
Source organism: Verrucomicrobiales bacterium (assembly GCA_038221745.1). Lineage (GTDB taxonomy): Bacteria > Verrucomicrobiota > Verrucomicrobiia > Verrucomicrobiales > Akkermansiaceae > Luteolibacter. Next base: position 15,687 of record JBBRIB010000005.1, on the reverse strand, counting down.
CATTTTACCGGCGAATTCAGCGGCTTGCTCGGGGGATTCGATGAGGTGCACTCCGCCTTTGAAACCATTTTTGAAATGACCTTTCCCCCGCCCGCCCGCGTGGACCTGAGCCTTGATCACCAGTTTCGCACCGGCGAATTGTTTGGCAGCGGTCGCGGCTTCTTCCGGCGTGCTCGCGACGGCTCCGCGCGGACTCGGGACTTGGAAACGATCAAAAAGCTCTTTGGCTTGGTATTCGTGAATGTTCATGTGTGCGGAAATCGGTGAGAACTCGGGGCGAGACGCGGCGAAGCTATTCTCCTGTTCCGCTCCGGGTCAAGGCATCCTCTCGGGAAATTTGCCCGGGGCCTGAAACGTGGCGGCGGATTCCATCCGCCGGGCTCTTTGCTCTGACGGGGAATGCGGGTGATAAGGATTGCTGCGTCTCGTCTTGTTCACTTTTCTTAGCTTGTTAGGAAGCCATCTGAAAGCCGCAACTGTCACGGATAAGGTCACGAAGAACAGAACGACTCCAGGAAGCCATCCAAAAACTGAGGCAAAGGCGTTCGCCGCACCGTTGCTCCCAAGTCCGGTCACGTCCTGCTTATCAAGCAAAGTCTGACTCCAGATGTTTGAAGATGAGTGCTTTGCCTGCGTTGCCTTCCTGCCCGCTCCTTCGCCGTGCCTGCACGCCGAAGCCTCGGCGTAGGCGTGTGACCGGTGCTATCGTCTCTGACTACTATGGGCGGGTCCCTCCTTCGCCAAGGCTACGGCGGACAGGCTGATTCCTGTGCTCCCTTGGCGCTTCCTTCTTGGGGTTGGAAGTCGGTGAGCCGCTGGAGGTATATCTCCTCCATCGGCGCGGGAGCCAGGCGTCCCGAGTTCAAGGCGCCGCCCTCCGCAGGGCGGTCGTCGGTTCGCTTCTCCTCACACATACCACGGTCTTGGGACGACCCCGGTGGAACCTCGGATGCTTGCCATATCGCGTCCGTCGATACTGGATTGCTTCGCGCCGCCTCACGGCGCTCACCCCTTCGGGGCAGCCCTGCGGGCAGGCTAGCTCGCTCCGCGAGGTTCTTTCCCGCGCCTGTGGGATTAGTGAATCTCCCTCCGCAATGTCACTTTTACGGGGCTATATCAACTTTCAAGCGTTTGCGAAACGCCCTGTGGCCTATGTGATTTTATCCCCTCGGGGCCTGCGGGTACGCTTCGCACTTTCAGGAGGGCCTATCACGCCCGAGGCAGTCTGTGTATGCTTCAATCATGTTGTTTCCCCATCCTTTGACCTCTAGGGTAATCTCAGGATGCATGTTGGTAACGCGGTGTCTTCCGCGAATTTCTGATGGGTTAGCTAACATGACTGCAATACTCGGTAGTTTCTCCTGGCTAGCTTTTGAAACAACAGGTCTTTCACCTGATAAGAAGCGCCTTGTTATTGATGGCAGAATCATTTTGAGAGAAGAGATCAGAAAAGATTTTGAGTCGGAGCAAGGTGCTCCGACAACGGCCTGTGGCGAGACGCCCCAGCTACAATGGGTTGATCAGTGGCTTGATTGTTTTGCGTGTGAATCCGAGAAATCCATGGTTAGAAACTCTTTGGAGAAATTGGACCACGGATTTCACGACCAGCACGGATAAGAGGGAAGACTTGGGTTTTGGTTTTGGAGGATCGTTCTTATCCGTGGTAATCCGTGTGATCGGTGGTTAAAAACTCTTTCCATATCTTCTTTTCTTCTGATCAATCAAAAATCAACAATCGCCATTCAACAATCGTCAATGAATCTTTTTCCCGGCGGCGGCGAATGATTGAGGAAGAATCCGTTTTTGCGAAGGGCGCGTCGGACCCCAAAGCGGTGATGCTCACCGCAGTCCAAAGTTCCGCCGTGGGCGAATCTAAAACCACTCCTTTGCGATCTCTGCGTGCTTTTGTTCATAATTTCCACAGAAGCTCGCAAAGGAAACGAAGGATCAGGGGGTTTTCTTCCTCGATTCTCTGGCAGATTTCACTTCAGACGATGCATCGCAGCGCAGGAAAAGTGAGAGATCCATGCGCTTCAGCTCCTTCGCTCCCTTTGCGTGCTTCTGTTAAAAAATCTCATCTGTATATTTCTCCTTTGCTAATGTTTTTCACGTTCATCTGCGGTTTGAGTCGTTCTATGGATAAGAGTTGCAACTACTGATTTCACTGAGGACACTGATTTGAAGAGAAGAAGATATACAATGGTAGGGATGGACGGATTGTTGGAAATCGCTGTGATCTTTGTGGGATTTTATTCAGAATTTCTACAGAAGCTCGCAAAGGAAACGAAGGATCAGGGAGTTTTTCTTCCTCGTTTCTCTGGCTGATTTCACTTCAGACCGATGCATCGCAGCGCAGGAAAAGTGAGAGATCCATGCGCTTCAGCCCCTTCGCTCCCTTCGCGTGCTTCTGTTAAATCATTTCTTCTCCGGAAAATCCGTGGTAATCCGAGAAATCCGTGTTGGAAATTCTTTGGGGAAATTGAACCACAATGGGAGCACAGCGGACATGGACGAACTGACTGCATTCATTTCCTTCGTCAAATTTCACGACCAGCACGGATAAGAAGAAGACTGGGGTTTTGGAGGATCGGTCTTATCCGTGTTAATCCGGGAAATCTGTGGTTAAAAATCTTTTCCTCATCGAAGCCTCTGGTCGATCAACAATCGTCAATGAATCTTCTTCCCGGCGGCAGCGATTGATTGAGGAAGCATCCGTTTTTGCGAAGGACGCGTCGGACCCCAATGCGGTGATGCTCACCGCAGTCCAAAGTTCCGCCGTGGGCGAATCTAAAACTACTCCTCTGCGATCTCTGCGTGCTTTTGTTCAGAATTTCCACAGAAGCTCGCAAAGGACACGAAGGATCACAGAGCTTTTCTTCCTCGTTCCTCTGGCAGATTTCACTTCAGACGATGCATCGCAGCGCAGGAAAAGTGAGAGATCCATGCGCTTCAGCTCCTTCGCTCCCTTTGCGTGCTTCTGTTAAATCATTTCTTCTCTGAAGAATCCGTGATGATTGATGTAATTCGTGGTTAGAAATCTTTGCAGAAATTGGACCACAAAGGGAGCGCAGCGGACATGGACGAACTGACTGCATTCAATTCCTTCGTCAAATTTCACGACCAGCACGGATAAGAGGGAAGACTTGGGTTTTGGTTTTGGAGGATTGGTATTATCCGTGCCCATCCGTGTGATCCGTGGTTTGAAAAGTGAGGAAGCCAGTGGGTTGAAAATTTAGGTACGGGGATCGAGGAAGCATTCGTTTTTGCGGTGGACGCGCTGGACTCCCAAAGCGGTGATGCTCACAACAGTCCAAAGTTTCGCCTTAGGCGGAACTACTACTTTGTTCCACCCGGAAAGATGATGAAGACGGGACAATTAGGTCCGAACTTTTTTGCGACCGGATACGGTGAGGAGACGCTCGATTTTCTGGTTGAATTCGGTAGCCTTGGCGAGTTCCGCCAGATCCAGGTGCATGCGGTAGCGCCAATAGTAAGGCATGATGGCGGGGATGTTGATGCGCTCCGCCTCGGCATCCGGGAAGCGGATTTTCTCATCCATCGCTAGCAGATCCTGGAGTGGGAAAACCGCCCACATGGCGGGCGAGTGGAGGTGCTGGAGGATGATTTTGGTGGCGATTTCTCCACTGAGGTCATGCGGTGGAAAACTCATGCTGAACATCTGCCAGGCAAAACGTGAGGTGACGCGTGAATCCTCTTTCCACCAGGCGCGTAGCGTGGGCATGTCATGGGTGGAAGGACTGACGACGCTCATATAGGGCGCATGGGCCGGGTGGAAAAATTCCAGCTCCGAGGTCTTGGGCATGCGCTGGATTTCTAGTGAAAGAATACCGAGTTCATGCATCAGTCCCGGCACGCAGGCGGGAACCATGCCGAGATCTTCGCCGCAGAGCAGCATCGGGCTGGCTTGCCTCATGGCGGGAAGTTTTTCATAGCCTTGGGCTTGCCAAAAGTCTTCCTGGCGGCGGTAAAAGTAATCAATGTATAACTCCTCCACCCGCCAACGGATGTCTGAGTGAAGTTCTTGGTAGGACTTGGTGGCCTGCATGGAGCAGCGTGGGTGGAAAAGCGTGCCGTGCGATCCCGGGACCTCGAAGAAGAGCACATCGCTCGCACAATCCAACAAACAATGTTTGATCCATTCATGATAGGCATCCTGCGGTAAGGTGCTGAAGTGATCCACGATGCGCCGCTGGGTAGATACATTTTCCCGGAGCTGCCAGAAGCCGGAGCCGCAATCGTTCAAGAAGCGTTTTTTGACATCGGGCACGGCATCTCCGAAACGTTGTGCGAGAGAATGCTCGCGGATGTAGGGGCGGCAGTAGCGGTTGAAATCAAAGTCGATGCCGCGCCCGCGGATTTCATCAATATGGATGGGCATGGCGGGATCAAAGTAGCCCATGATGCCTTCCACATGCTCGAAGGGCACCTGCCAGATGCGGAAGAAGCCAAGGATGTGATCGATGCGATAGGCATCGAAGTAGCGGCTGAGTTGCTCGAAACGTGAGCGCCACCAGGCATAGTCGTCGCGTTTCATGACCTCCCAATTGTAGGTCGGGAAGCCCCAGTTCTGGCCCTTCACGGCGAAGGCATCCGGCGGCGCACCCGCTTGGGCATCCATCTTGAAAAGATGCGGCGCTGACCAGGCATCCACGGATTGACGATCAATGCCGATGGGGAGATCTCCCTTGAGAGCGAGTCCTTTCGAGTGGAGGTGGCTGACGGCAGCGGCGAGTTGGCGGTCCAGCTCGGATTGCAACCAGATGTGATAGGTGACTTCAGAAAAATCAGGATGGGTGGGATCAAGCAGCGCTTCGATTTTTGTTGGATCGAAGACTGCCCATTCTTTCCAGAGGCTGAAATCCGCGGTGCCGAAATGGTCCCGCCGGGTGCAGAAAACCGCGTAGGGCAGCACCCATTCCCGGTTTGCGGCGAGGAAGGATTTGAAATCCTTATCTGCTAGAATCGCTGACTGGTGCTTCTTGAAAATCTGTTGGGTGAGCTGGAGTTTCACCTTCATCACCGCTTCGTAGTCCACTTGCGGGAGCGGATTTAGGGCTTTCCTCGCAGCGAGGATCTCTGCCCTGAAGGCGGGCGCCATGGCGTAGTCCAATTCTTCGATGCACAGATAAATGGGATGCAGCGCGAACACGCTGATTGCAGAATAAGGGTACGAATCCGTCCAATCATGGGAGGAGGTGGTGTCGTTGATCGGTAAAATTTGCACGAGCTTCAAGCCCACCTCGCTGGCCCAATCGGCTAGCGGTTTGAGATCTGAAAACTCCCCCACCCCGAGGCTTTTTTCGCTGCGGAGGGAAAACACCGGGATCGCCACCCCGGCACCACGAAAGAGACCTGAGCTGTCGCGCCGGTACGACTCGTCGGAGATTCGGGTCCGCTGAATTTTGCCATAGACGCGAGCTGCCAGATGGCGATTTTCTCCATGCTCCATGCTCACCACGCATTTCAGGCGGAGGTCGAACAGGCCGTATTTGTAATCGATTTCCCAATCGTCGGGCAAATAGAGATCGGTCTGCCACTCGTTGGCGGCCACTTCTTGCAGCGGCACCGCGTGATGCCAGCCCCAATCGCCAATCTCCTTCACGCTGCCGATCACGCAGGGTACCATCCCCGCTGGCGCCGCCGCCATTTTAAGCCGGAACGAATGATTCGCATCAGGCGGGGTTTGGAGTTTTGCAAAGGGGCCGCGCGCGGGCAGGATCGCTTTGAAGGCATTGGTCTCAAACGCATAATCGACCGTTCCTGCGGAGCACCACGAGTCCAGTAGAACCATGGAATCTTGCTCCGAGGCATCAAATTCCGCGATCCGGGGGGCCATCCATTCATCGAGCTGCACCCCGTTTCCAGACTGCCTGAGCTGGTAGCTGTATTCCATTTTCAGGCTGCCGGAGCCTTTGAGATCGATGACTGTCTCCCACTGCTGGTCATTGATCCAATGCAGCGGGGCCATTTGATCGAAACGCACTCCGCTGTCCCCCAAAAGGATCGCGTATTTGAGCCAAAGAGTCTGGCCGGGCGTGCTGTGGTAATTTAAACGGAAAACAATCTTCATAAAAAGGGTGGTGGCAATTGCCTCTGCTAATGTCAGATTTCCGCAAAGGGTTGGCGATTCGAAAAAATAGTCCGCGATAATTGATTTTCAGGACTTGCGGGCACCCCATCATTCCGGCTTGATACTTGGCTCCTTAGCAGAAACCCTGCGTCTTCATGTCCACCGCCGTTCAACACACTCTCGCAGGCCCCGCCACCCTCGAAGGCACTTCGCTCCACACCGGGGAAAAGGTCTCCCTCACGCTCAAACCCGCCCCGGAAGGCCATGGCTTCAAGTTCCGCCGCATCGATCTCCCGGACCAGCCCTTCATCAATGCCGATGTTGACAAGGTTCAAACCGTCGAGCGTGCCACCACTCTCGCGGAAGGCTCGGTCAAGGTGCACACCGTCGAGCATGTGATTTCCGCCCTCACCGGCATGGGTGTGGACAATGCCCTGATCGAAATGGATGCCAACGAGCCGCCCATCGGCGATGGTTCGTCGCGGCCTTTCGTCGAGCTGATCAAAAAAGTCGGCCTCCAAGCCCAATCCGCACCCCGGAAAGTTTGGGAAATCCGCGAACCCATCCATCAGGAAATGGGCGATGGCACCATCATCAGCATTTTCCCGAGCAAGACTTTCCGCGTCTCCGTCACCAACGTCGGCCCTGATGGCCGCTTCACCCAGTATTTCTCCACCGAGGTCACGCCTGAGCTGTATGAGAAGGAAATCTGCGCCGCACGAACCTTCGTTTACTACGAGGATGTCAAGCCTTTGTTAGATAAAGGACTGATCAAAGGTGGCTCGTTGGAAAGCGCCGTTGTCATCCGGGGTAATGATATCATGTCCAAGGAAGCGCTGCGTTTCACCAATGAATTCGCCCGTCACAAAGCGCTCGATCTGATTGGAGATCTGATGCTTTCCGGCATCCGAATCACCGGCCACGTCATCGCCGTCAAGCCCGGCCACGGACCGAATACCAAGATGGCCGCCACCCTCAAGACCGAGTATGCGCGCATGCGCTCGATGGTCCCCGCACCCGTCCGCATTCCCGATGGTGAGAGTGTTCTGGATATCAATGAAGTTCTCAAAATCCTCCCTCACCGCTACCCCATGCTGATGGTGGACCGCATTGTCGATTGCCTGGGCGACAGCAAATGCACGGGCATGAAAAACATCACCATCAACGAACCCTACTTCGCGGGCCACTTCCCCGGCCACCCGATCATGCCGGGGGTCCTGCAACTTGAAGCGATGGCCCAGGTCTCCTCCGTGCTGATGCTTCGCAAGCCGGAAAATGCCGGAAAAATAGGCTATTTCATGAGTGCCGATAAGGTCAAATGGCGTCGCCCCGTCTTCCCCGGAGATACGCTTTTCATCGAGACTGAGATCCTCAAAATGCGTGGCTCCATCGGCCAGACCTCCTGCCGCTGCCTCGTCAATGGCGAAGTCGTCTCCGAAGCCGAACTCAAGTTCGCCCTCATGGATCGGTGATTAGATATGGTTAAGAGTTATCTGTTAAAAGTGATTCGTTTAAGAAACAACTCAACACCAGCTCTACCCTCTTCCAACTTCCAACTTTAAACTTCCAACTTTTAACTTCAACTTCTAACCTCTTCTCCCAATGTCCGAACGCAAGACTCTCGATGAACGCGCGCAGATGACCGACCTCGAGCGGGTCCGCCATTCCTCAGCCCACGTCATGGCCACCGCTATTTTACGCATTTGGCCGGACGCACAATTCGCCTATGGCCCGCCTATCGAAGCGGGGTTCTACTATGACTTCGAGATGCAGCATCGTATCACGCCGGATGACTTTGAAAAGATCGAAGCGGAGATGAAAAAAATCTCCAAAGAGAATCAGAAGTTCGAATACAAAGCCATTTCCCGCGAAGATGCAAAAGTCATGGCAGAGAGCGGTCGCCTCGGCGGCCTCACAGAGCGCCCCGGGAATCCCTCCCGCTTCAAGCTCGACCTCATTGATAAAATCCCTGAAGGAGAGCAAATCTCTTGTTTCCAAAACGGAGATTTCATCGATCTCTGCGCTGGCCCCCACGTCGGCTACAGCTCGAAGTGCAAGAACGTGAAGCTCATGTCCGTTTCCTCCTCCTTTTATCTCGGAGATGAATCCAAAGGCCAGCTCCAACGCCTTTACGGCACCGCCTTCGAAAACAAAGAAGAGCTGGAACTCCACCTCAATCGCCTGGAAGAGGCGAAAAAGCGCGACCACCGCCGCCTCGGCCGGGAGCTCGGGCTTTTCCACATTGATGAAATGGTCGGGCAGGGCCTCATCCTTTGGAAACCGAAAGGTGCCCTCATCCGCCGCTCGCTGCAGGATTTCATCACCCAGGAGTTGGATAAACAAGGCTACTCGCAGGTCTTCACCCCACACATCGGCAAGCTCGATCTCTACCGCACTTCGGGCCATTTCCCCTTCTATCAGGAAAGCCAGTATCCTGCCATCGCAGAGCGCGATGTGTTGGATAAACTCGCTGACGAAGACGCCACCTGCGCCACCCTCATCAATGGTCTGTCAGACGGCACCTACGAAGGCTACCTGCTCAAGCCGATGAACTGCCCGCACCACATCAAGATCTACGCGAGCGATCATCACTCCTACCGGGATCTTCCTGTTAGACTCGCTGAGTTCGGCACGGTTTACCGTTGGGAGCAGTCGGGCGAGCTCGGCGGGATGACCCGTGTCCGCGGTTTCACCCAGGATGACGCCCACCTTTTCTGCACTCCGGATCAAGTCGCGGAGGAGGTCACCGGCTGCCTTGATCTCGTTAAAAAAGTCCTCAAGACCCTCGGCATGCACAATTACCGCGTGCGCCTTTCCCTGCGGGATCCTGACTCTGACAAATACGTCGGCACTGCGGAAAACTGGGACAAAGCCGAGGCTGCCCTCCGCCAAGCCGTGCAAACCCTCGGCGTGGACTACACCGAAGAAATCGGCGAAGCCGCGTTCTATGGCCCGAAGATCGACTTCGTTGTCAAAGACATCATCGGCCGTGATTGGCAGCTCGGCACCGTGCAGGTTGATTACAATCTACCCGTCCGCTTCGGGCTGAGCTACGTGGGGGCTGACAACACACAGCATGTGCCCGTCATGATCCACCGCGCACCCTTTGGCTCGTTGGAGCGATTCACCGGCCTGCTCATCGAGCACTTCGAAGGAAAATTCCCCACCTGGCTCGCACCCGAGCAGGTCCGCGTGATCCCTATTTCCGAAAAGACCCTCGAAGCCGCAGAAGCCACCACCGCCAAGCTCGCGGATGTCGGCGTGCGGGTGACGATTGATCGCTCGAATGAAAAAGTCGGCGCGAAAATCCGCAACGCCCGCCTTGATCGCGTGCCTTACATGATCGTGCTCGGCCAAAAGGAAGTGGATGAAGGCACCGTCTCGATCCGCCGCCGGGATACCGAAGATCTCGTCACTCTGCCCTTGGACGAATTCATCGCCACCCTTACCGGAGAGATCAGGAACCGCAGCCTCCTACTGCAAGCCTAGTAGCAAATCCACAGCATGCCACCGCCTCGTAAAATCGCCCTTTTCGGCGGGACTTTCGATCCGGTGCACCTCGGCCATATTCACCTCGCCACCTTGGCGCAGGAAGCGCTTGCCCTTGATGAAGTGCGCTTCCTCCCTTGCCGGATTTCTCCGCATAAATCCGGCACGGCTCCCGCCGGCGCGGACGATCGCTTGAAAATGTTAGAGCTGGCCACTGCCGCGATTCCGTGGGCCTTCGTTGATGATTTTGAAATCACCCAACAAGGCCCGTCCTTCTCCTATCTCACGGCGGAGGCCATGCAAAAGCGTTTTTCCGAGGCCCGCTTGTATTGGATCATGGGCGGCGATCAATGGGCAGCGCTTCCCACTTGGAAGCACCCGGAAAAACTTTCCCAATGCGTCGAATTCGTCATCCTTTCACGCGGCGATGCAGTCCAAGTTCAAAAATATTTCCGCCATCATTGCGTGACGGGCGAGCACCCCGCCTCCGCCACCGCCATCCGCAGTGCCATTGCGAACGGCGCGACCGCACACCCATGGCTCGACCCGCGGGTCTCCGCTTGGATTGCTAAAAATCACCTATACCGGCACTGAGGATTTGCCCCGGGAAAGCCCGAACGACCAAAGCCACACAAAGGTCAGCAACACCGCCGCCAAACCTACGTGCAGCACTTGCACCCAGCCGTAGATGTGGATCTGGGACATGATGATGCCTAGAATCATTTGAATCACCACATTGCCCAACACCGCCTTCTCCACCCAGCCCGGCCCACCGCCTCGATGGCGTTTGGTGAGAATCCACGCCCACACCGTAGCGCCTAACACCACCCATGAGAAACTCCGGTGCGCGAGATATTGCCATTTCCCCTCGAGCTCGGCAATCCAGGTGGAACGCGGCGCATTGGTGTGAAACTTCGCCAACACATCCGTCATTTCCCGCACCTGCGTGCCCATGATGCCCTCGAAGATGATCACCGCCAGCAGCACCCACACCGTGATGCGCAATTGCCGCAGCGGACCCGCCGCCATTTGAACGCGCCATGGGGTGTCCGTCCCGCGCCATGCGCAGTAGGTCAAGGTCCCCATCAGACTCATCGCCAATGCGAGGTGAGCGGTTAGGACTCCCGGCGCAAGACCGCTGAAGACGACCCGCGCACCCATCCACGCGTTGGTGAGAATCACCACCAGCGAGGTGAAAGCCAGCCAGAATACCAATGGCCGCTTGCCCCTTTGCCAGAACGCTGCGATGAAGGTTGCGAGCGCGAAAAACCCCACCGGCAAGCTGCAAAGCCGATTGAGGAATTCCGTCCACACGTGCCGTGGGTTGAACTCCGCCCGCAAGGTCTCCGCAGTGATCGTCGCCGGATCACGCCCCATCCTCGCAGCCTTCCTTTGGAACTTCTCAATCGGCATTTTCGAGAAATCCACCTGCTCCACCGAGGTCGGCGGGATCAAGCGGCCCCAACATTTCGGCCAATCCGGGCAACCCATCCCCGCCCCTGTCACCCGCACGATCGCCCCCGCGAACATCAGAATCAACACGGAGACCAGAGCGGCAGTGGCCAGTTTTTGAAAGCGCGTCATCGGCATGCCCGAACCATGGTGAGGGAATGGTCCTTTTCCAGAGAAATTCCATTTTGTTAGTTGGCAAAGTGTGCGACCAGAAACCAAGTAAACTCAAGATAAAGTCTCACCGAATGGTCCTGTCTTGAGCTTTTGTGTGAAAATCCACTCAAAATCACACCCTATCAAATAAATAACCGCCTACGACATCAGTTCGCCCGTGTCCATTCCGAATGTAAAGTGATCTTTCTGCGACGAATTGGGAGGTAGCCAGCAAACAGGCCGATGCGAGGCCAAGCTCATCACCGAAGCCCGCACCCTCAACGCCAAAGGAAAGTTCATCATCCCAATCATTGACGACGCCCACCTCCTCCCCCCCGAAGCCCTTCACAAACTCCGCCTCCTGTTAGAAGACTTCCCGAAAAACCACAACCTCATCCTCATCGGCCAGCCCCAGCTCAACACCACCCTCCAACTCCGCCACCACTTCGACTTCAAAAACCGCATCACCTACTCCGCCAAATTCGACACCCTCGCCCCCGCCCCCCTCACCGCCTACATCCACCACCAATTGGATCGCATCCAGCTCCCCCACACCACCTTCACACCGGATGCCATCGCCCTCATCATCCGCGCCTCGGAAGGCACGCTGCGCGCCGTTAAAAACCTCTGCATCGGAAGCCTAATCGAAGCCGTAAGAGACCAAACAACAACCATAATAACCAATTTTGACGAAACAGAAGACGGCACTGCTGGGAAGCATCCAAGTCCGAGGGATAGTCAAAACCGACGGCGACTGATCCAATAAAAAGGACACGCTAAAAAACCAAAGGGCGCGGACTGCAACACCTTGCAGATCCAACAACCCAAACCAGCCAAGGATCAAAAGCCTGAGGCCCATGCCTCCGAAAATCCCGGGGTTTGGGGCTGGCCCCATTTTCAAAGTTCCAGCCCCAACGTAAATCGCCAAAAAACCTACGACCCCAGCGGCCACAAAAGTCAGCGTCAGCGTGGAAATCCAACAAAAATCACCCGATATCAACTTGGTAACGCCCTACGACATCAAATCAGCCGGGTACATGTAGGCGAACTTTTCCCGTGAAATGACGAAGCGGGAAACCGACAAAGCCGGAAGCGGGGCAAAGTGCCTGAGCTTCGTCTGGCCGAATCGGTTTCGCGCGAGTCCATGGGAGTTCAACCGCCGAGAAGCCTTATCCATGTCAAAAAAATTTCTGGGTTGGCACAGCCAATGCCATTGGTTGGCTTGTACGTTCATTTGTTCATGGTGGGGGAGATTTAGGCGGGTCTTGCGGTAGTTTCCGACGATTGGCTCGAATGATCAGCGGAATAACCACAAGCACCAGAAAAACGCCTCCGACTAATAAAGGGCTTACCAACCATAATCCGGCATTGGTTAACGAACGGTTCGTCGAAACCAAACCAGTAATTATGCACACTATGCCGACAAGCGCGGCAATACTCGCCAGTCCAACCCAAATATTTGGCGATTTCAAGGTCTTCATAGTCATTTTGGAGTTATATAGTAATATGCACCACCGATAGCCGCCGCTCCACCGTAAAACAGTGCATCTGGACCATAAATAAGTGTCTTTGGCCCAATCAACGAGCTACCCGACGAAAATGCTCCAGTGCTCATATTAATACTCCCTGCAGGAGCGTATTGGACACCACCGATATATTACCAAGCTGAAGAAGGTCCGATTGGGACTGGACGTGTAAATAAGCTATTCGCGGCTTGTGGAATGTTCACAAAATGGGTTGTCTTGTCAGGCGTGAGACCAGTGCGTGCCACCTTCATTGCAGTCCCCTCGGCGGCTACTTTTGAAGGCACGGCAAAGATTCCATGACTGCCTCGCAACGTATTCGAGGCGGTGATGCCTGCTTTTCCAGCCCCATCTGTAAGGTGAATTAAATTTCCTCCGCTTTTTGCACCCATTCCACCCCCAAAGTTCATTGCACCTCCTGAGATACTTCCCATCGAGGTTCCTATCGCTTGGGTTCCGAACCTACCGATCGATCCCGCCGCGAACGGCACGGCACTGGCGAGCACGTTGAAGGCGGATTGGCTTGTAGAGATTTGCGCTCCTGTGAAGAGGTCGTTACCACTGCTTAGTTCGATGAAGCTCTTTATTGTGCCGAGGACGGGGATCGCGTTGAAGCCTGCGGATAGCAGAGCTGTCCCGCTGACCGTCTGCGATGGTGTGAAGCTGTTGTTGATCGTGCCATAGCTAGGAGCGCGGTAGGTGACACCGCTCGAATGATTCGATGATTTGATGCCCAATGCGCCACCGATGGCCTTGCCAATGCGTCCGTCTGGATCTGCGAAGTTGACCGGGTCGCCGTTGGCGTAGTCGTAAAGTGAAATGCTCGCCGAGTGTCCCATAGGGTCGGCACTGAGGAAGCGACCGCCGTTGGGTTCGTAGTAGCGTGCGCCAAGGTTGTAGAAGCCAGTCGGGTCGGCGGACTTTCCGCGCCATGCGGTGGCTTGTGCCACGGTGACGGATGCGTTGGGTGTTAGAGCCGTGTGGCCGGGAAGTGATCCGTAGCTTCCCACGCGGTTGGGGTGCCATGTCAGGCTGGTGCCGCTGATGATGCCGACCCCGTTTCCAAAGACATCTGTTAGGATACCGGTTGTGATGTTTCCTGTTTCCTGAATGGTTGCTTCGAGTCCGCCGATGCCTTGGAGTCCACCAAAGCGGCCATCGAGATCCGGGCCGTGGATTTTCCATGTTCGTTTGCCGTTGATCGTGATGGCGATTTCGAGGAATTCAACTTCGGGATCGAAGATGGATTCGGTCGTTAGGAAATGAGGCAAGGCCGCATCCGCTTTGACATCCGTCATGGTGGTGCGGATTCGCCGCCCAAGTCCGTCGTAAACGGCAGACCAGTCATAGCCGTCGTTAGTTGCATCGCGTTCGGTCACGCGGATGAGGTGATCTTGTGCGTCCCATGTCAGCGTTTGCACCCGCCCGCCACTGAAAGTGCGGGTGGTGACGTTTCCGGAAGCATCATGGGCAGAGGAAACCGTCTGCTGGGTGATGTTGGCGGTGAAAGTGTGGCTGGTATCGGGGGAGAACTGACCGCTTGGATGCTGCGCGGTGGCGGTCATTTCATGGCTGCCGGGTGGGACGCGGAGTTGTTTGGTCCAATCACCTGTGCCTTGCCAGCCCGCGTGATCCGCCTTGCCTTTGCCAAAACCATCAATGGTAACATCCACGCTGGCGGCTCCGAAGGCGTTGCCTGTGGCGGTGAAGACTATCGGCTCGGCGGTGGTCGTGAAATTACCCGCTCGTGCGGGAAGCAATCCGATCACGAGGAAAATGATGAGGCACAGAAAATGGAGAATGTGGAACAAGTGTGTTGTGACTATTTCAAATAGCAGCTTGCGGGGGAAGCGGGAAAATAGATGCTCTCCCACCTATCGCTTGGAATGTGTCGCATACCTTACCGAATTTTTTCCGGCATCCGCTTTGGCGAATCGAAGGCTGCCAATGGTTGACCGGGACAGCGCTCCGAGGCGGGCAAGGCGTTGGTGTGTTCAGTTTGATGTAGGCGAACTTTTCCCGTAAAATGACGAAGCGGGAAACCGACAAAGCCGGAAGCGGGGCAAAGTGCCTGAGCTTCGTCTGGCAGAATCGGTTTCGCGCGAGTCCAAGGGAGTTCAACCGCCGAGAAGCCTTATCCATGTCAAAAAAATTTCTGGGTTGGCACAGCCAATGCCATTGGTTGGCTTGTACGTTCATTTTTGTTACGGCGGCGAATTGAGAGTTGGAGAAGGTGCGAGATCAGCTAACAGCCACTTCAGATCCTCTCCTTCCCATGCGACACTCAGTGCGAGTCGTTCAACTGCGGCTCTGAGTTCATCGCGATGAACCCAGCCCTTGAGCGCATGGCGGCTAAAGTGCGCCCAGTTGAACGAGTAGAGTTCATGCGTTGGGGATTCAACAAGAAAGCCAACTCCCACGTAGTCATCTGGGTTTGTGATAGGCTGCCCCGTGATGCGACATATTCTAGCTTGAGGACGATTGGCGCTCCGCCATGCCTCATATCGTTGTGCCAAAGCAGAGGCCAAGGGATGAGCTTCTAGGCACCGCCTATGAAGAATCGCATCACTGAACTGATAGAGAGGATCACGCTTATTCGAGATGAAGGCCGGATAGCCGGACAAGTCGAAACCATCTGTCATCGGTTGCCCGCAAAGCGGGCAAGTCATTCCGGAAATTAAGATTGCCATAGCGTTATTGATTCGGACCGAATCGAATCGTTCTACCTCCCTCTAGGATGTAGGAGTGTTTTTGCCCGAGAGTTTGCAAGGCCGCTCTATCGGCTGCCGAGGCACCAACTGAAGCTGTGCCATAAGGGTGAGTGTGCCCAATGATTCGGGACACTTGGTTTCCCATGTTGATTCCTCCAGAGCCTCCTGATACCAGTGCGCGCTCTCCACTTACCAATCTGACGACGGCGTGCTCATTACCAGTCGCGAATGTGAGTGCTTTTGCTTCGTTTGCGACACCACCGGCGGT
>JBBRIB010000004.1:0-22378 GCA_038221745.1 Verrucomicrobiales bacterium | reverse complement strand
GCCAAGCCCGGTGCCTCTACCCGGTTCCTTGGTGGTCAAGAAGGGATCGAAAATCTTCTCGATAAGCTCCGGTGGCATCCCGGTTCCGGTGTCCACCACCTGGATCATGATATAAGACCCTGGGGAAGCCTCGCCATCAAGCGCCGCATCGCGTTCGTCGAAAGAAATGTTCTCAGCGGAGAGGGTGATCGTGCCGCCGCGAGGCATGGCATCGCGGGCATTCACGCAGAGGTTGAGCAGCACCTGGTGGAGCTGCGTGGGATCGCCCAGCACAGTTCGCAGAACAACGGGAATCTCCGTCCGAACCAGTATGTCTTTGGGGAAGGTATCCTTGATGATCTTCTCCAGATCGATGATGAGTTTCCCGACCTCGACCTCCAGCTTCAACCCCTCGACCCCGCGACCGAAGGAGAGAATCTGGCGAACCATACCGGCGCCGTGCTGTGCGCTGGATTCCAAGATGTCGAGTAACTCTTGGGTTTCGGAGTCGGGGAAGCGCCCCCTCAGAACGGTGAGTGACATCATGATCGGCGCGAGCACGTTATTCAGATCGTGGGCGATGCCGCTCCCCAGCGTGCCAATGCTTTCCAGCCGTTGGGCGCGTAGGAACTGGAGCTCGATCCTTTTCCACTCGGTGATGTCGGTATCGATGTGCAGGTAGCTTATGGAAAGGCCAGCCTGATTGAACAATGTCGTCCATCGGCAATCCAATGTCAGCCTTGCACCCGTCTTGGAAACCTTATCGAGTTCACCATTCCACGCGCCTTTCTGGCCGAGTATGCGCTGTGCGATTTTAAGTTTCGAGGGAGCGGGCTGGAGAAGTTCTTCGTAATGATGGCCGATGGCCTCTGCGCTGGTCCAGCCATAGACCCGTTCCGCGCCCTTGCTCCAGAAGACGATGTAGCCGCCGGTGTCACTCACCATAATGGCATGGCGCGCTTGGTCAATGAGCGCGGCCTGCTCCGCGATCTGTTTCTCCTGCTGGTGCCGCTCAGTATGGTCTCGCGCCACGGAGAACATGCACTGATCCGCTTCCGACCAGCGGGACGACCACATGACATGGCTGATCGAACCATCCTTGCGAAGGTAGCGATTCTCGAAGCCGATGGTGGGTGTCCCGGCCATGATCTCAGCGGCAATCTCCCCGGTCTTGGCACGATCCTCAGGGTGCACGAATTCCAAATAAGCTCTGCCGATCATCTCCTCTGGAAGGTAGCCCCAGATCCGCTCGCAGGCGGCGCTCATCCGGATGCAACGGCCTTCAGCATCGAAGGTGCAAATCGCATCGGGCGATGAGTCGAGCACCCTCTCCTTGTCCTCGGCGAGTTTTCGCAACAGCTCGCTTGTGCGCTTCAAGGCGAGGTGGGTGCGCACGCGGGAGAGCAGTTCGGCTTTGTTGAAGGGCTTGGTAACGTAGTCCACGCCGCCGCATTCGAGCGCTTGGACAATGAGTTTTTTATCGTCCTTGGCAGAAAGAAAAATGATTGGAATGTCCGCCCAGCATGCATTTTCTTGGATCTTGTTGCACACCTCAATGCCGCTCATCCCAGGCATGAGCATGTCGAGAAGGATGAGGTCTGGCGTGCTCGCAGCCAGCCGCTCGAACGCTTCTTCACCGCTGCTCGCGGGGATGACCTTGTATCCGGTCATCGAGAGAACGGTGCCGATGATGTGTAAATTCTGCTCCTGATCGTCAATGATCAGAATGGTTTCAGGCGTGGTGATGCTGGCGAGATTCATGTTGCGAAAGGAAAGGAGTGATAGCTGGAGGAGGAATAAAGCGCGTGGTGAACTTATCCCCCCAAGCCGAATCCAAGCGAGATCACTCGGTCCCCGCTGACTTTTTCCTCACTGATGTCGAGCGTTCCCCCATTGATCTCAACGAGGCGGCGGGCTTCGTCCATGCTATCCACTTCGGGCACCGTTTTTGGTTGGGGTTCCAGCACTTCGGCAACGACGCCCGTTCCCGTGCCGCGCACCGCCGCCTGCAAGGTACCACCCGCAGAACGATACCACCCGGCGGTGACCAACTGCCGCAGGACCGACAAGATGGCTTCCACATCCACGGTTAATGTTCCCGATGCGGATGATGGCGACCAGGCGATTCGGCGGGTGGCGTTTTGGAGCGGATCTAGCAATGGCCGAGCCAACGCGGGGTCCGTACAGAGGCTGTCCACCATCTCTGCCATGAGATCGAGGCCATTGATCAGGTTCCTCACATCATGCACATGCTTGTGGATGATCCGGTGGATGCGCGTGGGTGCGTCACTCATGGAGGATGGGGGTGCGGGGTTCAGAATTCATCAGAGGTTCACACGTGTTCCTGGCTGTCTCGGGCTGTCAATCGAGCTAACAACAGCTTGAGCTGGTCCACCTTCACAGGCTTCACAAGGTGGGCGGAAAGACCGGCTTCCTTGCTGCGTTTCAGGTCATGCTCCATGCCGTAGCCGCTCAGGGCGATGGCTGCGACGGGGCGGATGCTTTGAATTTGCACCATGAGATCGATGCCGCTGCTGTCGGGCAGGCCGAGGTCGCTGATCACGACATCAAAGGATGTGGCTTTATAGTTGGTGAGCGCATCATTCACGGAGGCGGCGGTAGTGATCCGATGCCCGCTGAGGGAGAGAAAGTGTGCAAGTACCATGCGGGAAGCTTCATGATCTTCCACTATAAGCAGGGACAGGCTGCGGGCTGGTGGTGCCTGTGGCGAAACGTTCTCGCGGGAGGCTGCGGGTGCCGGAACACTGCCATGGGTGACGGCATTCCTTAAAATCCAGAATACCTGCTGGAGACGTGCGGGATCGGCCAGCGCGTGATGCCGCGCGGCATCAAGTTTCAGAACGACCTGCAACCGTTTGCCCAAGCCGTCGCTGCGGATCATCTCGTCCGTGTGATGGAGGAGTTCATGGATGTCTGCGGTCACCGGCGCAATGGTCAGCTTCCCATGGCTGATGCGGGTGAGGTCCAGCAGGTCACCAATGAACCGCGCTTCGGGTTCGACGTTGCGGCGCATCATGTCGAGCTGCTGGCGGGCATTGGCCGGCAGCGATGGATCACTGGCGAGAGCGGTGGCCGCCATCAGCACCAAGGACAAGGGTGTGCGCAGCTCATGGCTGAGCGCGGCGAGGAAGTCGTCCTTCGCGCGTGACGCGGCTTCAGCGTATTCCTTGGCGGCGATCAATGCCGCCTGAGCCTGATTGCGTTCTGTTACATCGAGATTTGTCCCCAGCATCGCATCAGGGGTCGGCTGTCTGTCTTCGGGATGCACGGCGTCCGACCAGCCGTGCCCTTCATACTCTACCCGGCGCTGGCCGGTGAACGCGCCCCAGCCGCGCTGCTCGCCCTCCATTTCTCCCTCGGCATTGTTTGTCCAGATGATGTCGCTCACCGCGTTGGCGGCCGCGCGGAATCGGTCCTGACTCGCGCGCAGGGCTTTCACGGCCGCGCGGCGCACTTCGATTTCCATCGCGGAGGGAATGAGGTGCGTGATGCGCCCTTCCGTATCGCGAAGGGGTGAGACTTGGAAATCGATCCACATCCTTGAGTCGCCCGCCATGCGCACGGGCACGTCGTAGCGGACAACCTCGCCGCCGGCGGCACGTTCGCACGCGTCCCGCACTTGTGCCTGGATCTCGGGCGAGTGGCTCCACCAGTGGCAGTCCCAGAAGATTTTGTTCCAACTGGTGATGATGGTGTCGAAGTTGATGCTGACGATGGAGTCCTCGCTGGATTCCACGATGGAGGACAACAGGAATTTGTCTGCAACGGTCCGCTGGTGCGCGGCAGTTTCCGATTCCAGCCGCGCCTTCAGCCTCGCGCCCCCCTCCATGAGGGTCCGTTCTCTTTCCAGCACCGGGACGGCGGAATCATTTCTCTTTCTATTCTTTTCGTCGGCCATGATTTCAGGATGCAGGATATTTAGGACAACGGCGGGAGCGAGAAGCCTGTTCCTGTTTGGTTTTTCAAGTATATTTATTTCCGACTTCCTTCTGCAACTCCAGCACTTTCCGAACCAACGCAAATAAGAGCGGTATCGACCCTTACATGCTGCCATACAAGTGTGCTCGTCTAGGTGGCGTGGGTCCCTTCGAGGAAGCGGCATCCGACAATGTATTAATGTGCAATCAATTCGTGCAATTCGCAATACCGTAGCCTCGCGTCTGCCTGAACTCGGGAAATACTCCCTATTCGGATTTCGCGCGGGAAGCGGCTTTTTCGTAAATTCCCAAAAGTGGGCTGGAGATCCCATGTATTACAACGCTGAGTGCCACGACCGAGAGAGTGATCCCCACGAGAGGCGCGAGATCTGCCTTTACCCCGTGGTTCAGGGAATAACTAAGGTAATAGAGGCTTCCAATGCCGCGGATGCCGAACCATCCCATCAACCAACGTTGCGGAATCCGGGTGGGACTTCCGACAAGGAAGAGCAAGGTCGATGCGGGCCGGATCACCGCGAACAGCACGATTGCCAGAGGAACCGCGCGCCAGTCCCAATGGGTGGAAAGACAAATTCCCAGGAGGACCACCATCATCACCTCCAGCAATCGTTCCGCCGTGTCGCCGAAGGAGATGATCTCCGCAACCATACTGCCCGCGGCTTTGGTGGGATGTTTTTGACCGGCGCCCTCAGCAGGCGCACCGCCGAATTCCTCCGCCGGGGGATGTATCGTGGATTTCTCCGATGCACTGTCCTGTGCAGCCAAATGTTCAGGAGCGGGATGGGCTTCGACCGTCTTTACTTCAGTGCGCCTGAAGCCGAGTCCTGCCGCGAAAACGGCAAGGAACCCCCAGGCACCGATTGCTTCAGCACCCGCATAGGACAAAGCGATCAGAGCCAGTGCAAGGAAATCGCCCGTGGTCCCGGATTCAGGATTCCGGGTGCGGAAATGAATCGCAAGCCGGCTTAGGCCCTTTCCCAGCCCATAACCTGCAATCAGCCCGGCGGGCACCGCCCACAACAAGCGTTGCAGTGCCCAATCGCCGACCCACCCACCGATCATTCCATCTTCAAGCCACAATAAAGAGAAAATCACAAATGGGAAAGCTGCTCCATCATTGAACCCCGCCTCACCCGAAAGGCCGTATCGCATCCGGTCGTTGTCTCCTGAATCATTGACTGTGACCATCCCAGCAAATACCGGGTCCGTGGGTGCCAGAATTGACCCGAGGAGGAAGGCCGCCGCCCACTCGAAACCGAACCCATAACGGGCGAAAACCGCCACACCCGCGATACTGGCGAGCATCACCGGCCCTGCCAACATGTAAGCGGCTCTCCATGCATGATGGGTCAGTGGCAAGCGGAGCTTCAATCCTCCGACGAACAACGAAATGATCACTGCGATCTCCGATATATGTTCGAAGATGACCTTTTCCTGAACGAAATCGACCCGGAAAAGATCCATCCATGCCGGGCTGATGGCCAATCCCAACGATAGGTAAATTACGGAAGTGGTCACAGGCAGCCAACGCAAATACGCCGACGCCAGCGCAATGCCCAGAAGCAGTCCCCCGCATAACGCAATCCATGCTAGAAAACTCATGCTATATGATCTTAGGCTGTCACAAATTGAGTGGTTGGCTTGTCTGCGCACTCTTGGCCGGTTAAGGGCACGTCATCCAACTACTTGCCGCCCCGAAGTTTCCCGACGAGCAAGAAGAATACCAGAATAATTGCAATAATCCATAGAAGGTGGAGAAATACCCCTGTTAATGCAAGGGCGACTCGGAACACGACTCAAAGAATCATCAGGATAACGGCGAGGATGAGTAGTTTATTCATGTCGGTTTTTGGAACCTGGCCTTGGCTGATAGCGGAACCAACGAAATAGCACGTTCCGCACCACCGCCAACGGGAGCGTGATTTAGTCATCTGCCTTGGCATACCTGTGTTGCCCGCCGGGGGGGCGTCTATTTCATTGGGGTGGCAACGTCCGAAAATGAATCAATTTGCAATTAATCCGTGCAATTCGCAATGCGATGTCTGCCCGTAAATCTGACCGGGGGAATGGAATGACCACGGTAGCGAACCATAATCCACATCAAATCGCTTGTCTGCATGACTGCCCGCAATGACGGGGCTTTTGGCACCGATCGTGCATGAAAGGAGAAGATTTTGAGCCGGAGAGCCAAGGGGCAGCCCCCACTTCCTGGGTGTTCGAAAGCAAATTAACTTAACATGCCTGAAACCGTTTTTACAACTACTCCCCGAGCATGACCGACGATGACGACGATGATATTGACTTGGGAATTCTAGCTGGCTCGGACGTGGAATTCCGATCCGAGACCATGTATTTCTTGGTCTTGGACCGATTTTCTGTCGGCAATCGCGGCAAAAACCGGGACCATGACAAAATGTTCGATGCTTCCCATACCGACTGGCGAAAGTATTGGGGCGGGGACCTTCAGGGACTGCTCGACAAGCTGCCCTACCTAACTTCCTTCGGAATCACTGCGGTGTGGACGACGCCCCTCTTCGAGCAGGTGGAATCCATGAGCATTGGGGACGATCCCCAGGCACCGATCCATGGTTACTGGACCAGCGATTTCAAGCGACTCAATACGCGTTGGGTAAACGATCCCTCGGAAAAGCGCGTGTTTGACCGGAATGACACCATCTTCGATCTTCTGCTGTCCGAACTGCACGCACGGGATATGAAGTTTGTCCTCGATATTGTGTGCAACCATAGCTCACCCGCCACGAATGCCGGAAAGGGCAAACTGTATGATGACGGCAAACTGATTGCGGATTTCGACAACGACCATAACCATTGGTATCACCACTACGGGGAAACGCTTGATTGGAAGGACGAATGGCAGGTTCAGAACTGCGAACTGGCCGGCCTCGCGACTTTCAACGAGAACAACATCCTGTATCGCAACTATATCAAGGATGCGATCAAGTTATGGATTGGAAAAGGAATCGACGCGCTACGGATCGACACCGTGAAACACATGCCGCTGTGGTTCTGGCAGGAGTTCAACGGCGACCTGGGGGCTGCCAATCCGAATGTCTTCCGGTTCGGGGAATGGATTTACAGCCACCCCGAAATCGAGTCATCGGTCGCCTTCGCCAACAAGGCGGGAATGAGCATTCTTGATTTCGCGTTTTGCCAAGCCGCCAGAAAATGCTTTAGCGGGGAAGATCCCTCAGGCTTCCAGGCTTTGCAGGATATCCTCAATCTCGACAGCAACTACAAGTGTGCCACCGAATTGATAACATTTATCGAGAACCACGACATGCCGAGATTCCAATCGCTGGGCATACCCGACCGTTTGATGGATCTTGCTCTGGTGCTGCTTCTATGCAGCCGCGGCGTGCCTTGTTTGTATTATGGGTGCGAGCAGTATTTACATAACGACACGGATTACGGAAACGATCCTTATAACAGGCCGATGATGGAAAAATGGGAGCCTACCGAGGCTACCCGCATCATCGGGATCCTCGCGAAGGAAAGAAAGCGGAACAGCGCGATCCAGTGGGGCTGCCAATGGCCGAAATGGGTGGACGCACACACCTACGTGTTCCTCCGTCGATACCGCAACTCCCGTTGCCTTGTCTTCATCAACAAGGGCCCGGCCCGCGAGCTTGCGATTGACGATCTGGAATTTCCGGATGGCGACCACCGCTGCATCATTTCAAAACGGATCGTGGCGGTTAAAGAGGGTTCGGCGACTGTCCAGCTTAAGGAAAATGACGCGATCGTTCTGGTTAAGCGTCAAAGATCGGTAGGGGCGCAGACGGTGATCCGCGTTCAGATTAATGGAGCGCCCACCAAGCCCGGCGATCGCGTTGCTGTGATCGGCGATTGTGCGGAACTTGGCTGCTGGGATCTTACTAAATCCATCACTCTTGAGTGCGTGAATTCAAATACCTGGTTCGGGGAACTTCCATTCAACGAGAACGCAGGCAAAGCCGTCGGTTATAAGTTTGTCGTCTTCTCCGATCAACCAAACGTGCCTCCGCTGAGGGAATCCAGAATGGTCCGGCGGCGGCTCGTGACACCGGAAGAATCCGCCAAGTGGCGGGATCAATGGGAAGAATAAACGAATGAAACCTATTCTTGAGAATTCCTTGAAAGGGAAGCGGGGACTTGTCACCGGTGCCGGATCGGGGATCGGCAAGGCATCCGCTCTTGTCATGGCGCGGGCGGGAGCCAAACTGGCGCTGGTGGGGAGGACGCCTGACGATCTGGCGGCAACCCTCCGCGAAATCGGTGGTGAGGAGTCCGGCCACTTCACCATCGTCGCAGACGTCTCCGACGAGGGGGATATGATCGCAACCTACGAAGCGGTATCCGCTCAATGGAATTCCCTGGATACGGTGGTCGCAAACGCAGGTATCAACGGCGTTTGGGCACCGTTGGATAAACTCTTGGTAAGCGAATGGGATGACACGCTTTCCATCAATCTGCGGGGAACCTTTCTAACGGTGAAGCTTGCTTTGCCGTTGCTTAAAAAGCAGGGTGGCTCGGTCGCCATCGTCTCCTCGATCAACGGCAACCGGATTTTCAGCAATTCCGGGGCAACAGCCTATGCCTGCTCCAAGGCGGCCCAGGTCGCTTTTGCGAAAATGATTTCCCTGGAACTAGCGATGGACCATATCCGCGTCAACGTGGTTTGCCCCGGTGCGATTGAAACGAATATTCACGATTCGATGGAACGCCGGAGTATGGAAGGACTTCACCTTCCTGTGGAATTTCCCGAGGGCGATGTGCCGCTGAACGGAGGCAGGCCCGGCGCGGCGGCCGATGTCGCACATGTGATCTGGTTTCTGGCTTCCGATCTGTCAAGCCATGTCAGCGGGACCGAGATCTATGTGGATGGAGCCCAGTCCTTGCTCCAAGGCTAGACGTTCCCGTCATTTGTCCCCGAGTTAAACATTTCCAGAAACGGCACCCGTTGGCCGGTCCTCGGATGGCGCCAATCAATCCCTTAAACTTCCAGTGCAGTGACCACGATAATATCCAAAACATCCTTTGATCCGGAACCCGAGACCGCAGACGACCTGAAACCGCCGCAGCCTGTCGAACTCCCGCTCAGCAATCGCCGTGCAGGCCTCCTGATACCCGTGTTCGCAATGCGCCACAAGGACGACTTCGGGGTTGGCGACACACGTGCCGTCCGCGAGGCGATTGATTTTTGTGCACAGAATTCCTTTGTGGTTCTTCAGTTGCTGCCGATTCACGAAACATTCGGCGACCCCAGCCCCTACAACCCTATTAGCTCCCGCGCCCTTGCCCCGTTGTATATCCATTTGAAGCCGGAGGAAGTTCCCGGATTGCTACCCGCCGATCTGGAACGCGCGGCACCGTCGGCATGGCTCGCGCAATTGCGCACCGGCATCGTCAAACATGGCGCCGTCCATCCGCTGAAGCTCCAGATCCTCCAGCTCGCCTGGCATCGGTTCGTCACCGGGGACTACGGC
Organism: Verrucomicrobiales bacterium; assembly: GCA_038221745.1. Taxonomy (GTDB): domain Bacteria; phylum Verrucomicrobiota; class Verrucomicrobiia; order Verrucomicrobiales; family Akkermansiaceae; genus Luteolibacter. The sequence continues at coordinate 12,954 of JBBRIB010000004.1, read as the reverse complement.
ACGTTGATGGACGAGTTCAAGGAATTCCGCGAGCGTGAAAAATCCTGGCTGCCACACTACACGTTCTTCCGGCTCTTGATCCGCGAGTATGAGGGAAATACCGAGTGGCTCGACTGGCGGCCCGAGCACCGGACCTATCAGGGAGCGAGCGACTGGCTCCAGCAGCATCCTGACAGGGACGAGCTGGAGGATCTCCAAGACGGCTACGCGTTCATCCAGTGGGTAGCCAACCGGCAGTGGTCCGACGTCAGAAATCATGCCGACCGGTGCAACGTCATGCTGATGGGGGACATCCCGTTCGGGGTCGCGCGCGGCAGTTCCGATGTGTGGGGAAATCCCGATCTTTTTGATCTGGACTGGAACATGGGTTCTCATCCGCTGGTGCATTTCGACACCAGCAAGGATGCAGAGCAATGGGGCCAGAACTGGGGGCTGCCGGCCTACCGCTGGGACAACCACCGCTCCACGGGATTCGCATGGCTCCGGTCGCGCGTTGGCGGAGAACGTCAGTTTTTCCACCTCTGCCGTTTGGATCATCTCCGCGGTTATTTCCGGGCCTACATGTTCCCCTGGCCGGGCGGTGCCCGGCACTCCGAGTATGCCAATCTAACGCCCGAAGAGGCCTCACTCAAAACCGGCGGAAAACTGCCACGCTTCATCCCCGGGCCTGACAGCGATCTCACTTACGCGCGCATGAACGAGCTGCAGGGGCGGGAAATCATTTCCATCATCCGCGAGGCTGCGGGGCCGATGGAACTCATCGCCGAGCTGATGGGCGGGATGCCGGATTACATGGGCCGTGCGTTGCGCGAATTCCCGCTCGCCAATCTGGTTTTCCCCCAACTCGAACAAGGCAGGGGCTGCGACAATCCTACCGACCTGAAGCTCCGCGAGCATGCGCTGGCAACCTATGCCAACCACGACAACGCCCCTCTCGTGAGTGCCTATTTGCGGATTCAGCGTGCCGCCGCCGTCGAGCCCGGGGGGCAGGCTGCGGGAGAACTCGCGTGGCTGCTGGGCTTCGCCGGTTGGAAGGATGAGCCGCCTGAAGAAGTGAACGAACCATTGCTTCGTGCTTTGCAGGCCGCGTTGTTCAACACCCCCTCAAAACTCGCGGTCCTGATGTGCAGCGATTTGTTTGGTATCCCGCTGCGCTTCAACCTTCCCGGTAGTTATGGCATCGAAACCTGGTGCGACCGACTGGACTTTCCATTTGCCGACTACGCGAGGCACACGCTATACGGCCCCCGGCTTGAAACCGCAAGAACGCTCATCCGGGAAAGCGGACGCGCTTGAACAGGGAGATATTGGCAAGCCAGGTTTTCCAATGCCCGTCGCCTCGAACGGGCAACATCCCACAAGGCCGTGTAGCAGAATAGAACTTCCAGACTGATCGCAAGTTGTGGGCCAAGGTCATGGTCCGGGCAAAGCATTGAGAACACGAAGTGTGATATTAAGCTTGCAGAAATGTAATTGATCGCCGCAATTGCCGCTGTGCTGGCTACCCGCGAATTCTTCACTCTGGATCCGTTAACCTGTGCCCGAGCACTGATCGGAGCCCACCTTCGTTGGGACGGATGCACCGCCCGGATCGTGGAAACCGAGGCCTACACCTCCGTGGATGATCCGGCATGCCACATGTGGAATCGCCCGAGTGCGCGCGCATACGTCGCCAGTCACGAGGCGGGAGACGCCTACGTTTACCTGAACTACGGCGTGCACTGGCTTTTCAACATCCTTGTGAGAGGGACGGAGGTCTCGGGCTTCGTGCTGCTGCGCGCCGTCGAGCCGATGGATGGGATCGTGGAAATGCGCCGTCGCCGTCCGGGCACCTCAGACCGGATGCTCGGTGCCGGGCCCGCGCGTTTGACACGCGCCCTCGGCATCAATGGCCGGGATCATGGCTGCCGCTTTTTGGAAATGGAAGGTCGTGGGATCACGTTACATGAGCCGCTGGAGCCGGTGGTCGGCGTGCGCATCGGCATTTCCAAGGCGGTGGAATTTCCATGGCGTTTTGGCGACCCTGCCTCGCTGTCGCTAAGTCGCCGGTTTTAGAGAATCCCTCTGTGCGGGAGATTTCAGCATGAGCTAATTCTTTGTTGACCCCCCCCGAGGAGTCGTTCAGCCTACCTCGGCGTAACTGCAAAAATCAGGTCGGACGTGGACTGACAAACAACCCGGTTCCAACATCATGATGATTGAAAAACATGCTTTAGAAATGAAAGCAAACAAAAGCACTTACAACCGCTTCCTGCTGATCGTCGCAGGGATGGGCGGCCTGCTTTATGGGATCGACATCGGGATCATCACTCCCGCGCTCGACCACCTCGGCAAGACCATGGCGATGACCGAGGAAAACAAGTCCGTCATCGTGGCGGCGGTCCTCGGTGGCTCGATGTTTGCTTCGATCACCGCTGGATTCTTTGCGGATCTTCTCGGCCGCAAGTTGGGACGCAAGCAGAAGCTCTCGCCGGGGAGCTTCTGCCCGTGGCGAAGATCAAGATTCCCGCCGTCATGGACCTGCCGGAGCGTCCCGTGGAAGTGCGGAACCTGATGGCAAAGGGCGATGAGCGTGCGGCGATGATCTACGAAACCATCGGGGTCAATCGCGGCTATACAATTCCCCATTACAATGATTTCTATGACTTCGCCCACATACTCATCCTCGGTCGCGTGCCTACCGGCGGGGGAGGGGACAGCGTGCTCTCGAAAGCAAGGGAAGTCCTCGAACAGGAATTCCCCGAAGTTGCGCGTGAAATCGCGATTCATTTGCCGGATGGGAAAACCCGCCGTTTCGGCCAGGTGGCGCCCGCCGCAAGCCTTTCGAAAATCAAGAATTGATCGACCATGAATTTATACAACTCCACTGCCAGAATCCACATTCCCGATGGCAAGCCTGAGTCCGAAGCTCTTCCGCGCATCACCCACCTCGGCATCGGCGCCCACCAGGATGACCTCGAATTCATGGCATTTCATGGCATCCTAAGTTGTTTCGCCCGCGATGACCGCTGGTTCGGCGGCGTCACCTGCACCAACGGTGCCGGCAGTTCTCGCATCGGCCCCTATGCCTCGTTTTCGGATGAGGAGATGCGGAAGATCCGGCTTCAGGAACAGGACACCGCCGCCCTCATCGGCGGATACGGAGCCATGATCCAGCTCGACTACCCGAGCAGCGCGGTGAAAAACCCTGACGACACGGATCTGAAAGGTGATCTGAAAGCCATTCTAACCCACCTCCGCCCCGACGTCGTCTATACCCATAATCCTGCGGACAAACATGACACCCATATCGGCGTGACCATCGCCGCGCTGCTTGCAATGCGGGAGCTACCGCCCGGGCAGCGGCCCGAACGGGTCATTGGCTGCGAGGTCTGGCGCAGCCTCGACTGGCTGCCGGACGAGGTCAAGTTCCTGATGGACGTGAGCGGGCGGGACAATCTGGCAGCCGCGCTCAACGGTGTTTTCGACTCCCAGATCGCCGGCGGAAAACGTTATGATCTCGCCACCTTGGGACGCCGTGCCGCCAATGCCACCTTCTTCGACCCGCACTCCACCGATGCCACGACTCAACTGATTTTCGGTATCGATCTCACCCCGCTGGTCACGGATGACACTATTGATATCGCCGTATTCGTCAGAAGTCTGATCGATCTCTTCAAGGATGATGTCTGCCGAAAACTTACAACCCGCCTCGGGCACAGCTGATGGAAATCATTATCCATTCCTCACCCGAGACCTCGACCCAGGTTGCCGCGCGGATCGTTGCACGCCTTCTCCGCGAGAAGCCTGCTGCCGTGCTCGGACTCGCAACCGGCAGTACCCCGCTCCGCCTCTACCGGGTGCTGATCAACATGGAGCTCGACTGGAGCATGGTCACCACCTTCAACCTGGACGAATACATCGGCCTGCCGCCTGACCATCCGCAGAGCTATCACACCTTCATGTGGGAAAACCTTTTCAGCCACATCAACATCGACAAGGAGAACATCCACATTCCTGATGGCAACGCGAAGGATATTCCGGAGTTCTGCGGGAAGTATGAAAAGCAGATCCGCGCTGCCGGCGGAATCGACCTGCAGTTGCTTGGCATCGGAACCGACGGTCACATCGGTTTCAATGAGCCGACCTCCTCCCTCGCTTCACGCACCCGGATCAAGACCTTGACCCAACAGACATGCCGGAATAACGCGCGCTTTTTCGGTAGCGAGCAGGAGGTGCCCAAGCATGTGATCACCATGGGCATCGGCACGATCATGGAAGCACATATGAACCTGCTGATGGCATTTGGTGAGAACAAGGCCACGGCCATCGCCGAGGCGGTCGAGGGCCCGGTCACTTCCATCAATCCGGCCTCCGTTCTGCAGATGCATCCGCTGGTCAAGGTTTGTATCGACGAACCGGCGGCCAGCCGGCTGAAGCGCGCGGACTACTACCGCTGGGTATATGAGAACAAGCCCGCCTGGCAGACGTTCTAATCGGCGATTGCCGCAGGGCAAATTGGTAGTGCTACAAGCCCGTTCACAATCGGCCCGGGCAACACTTCTGGTAGGACAACCTTTCCATTGACAGTGCCTTTATCACCACCGGCCCCACCTGGTTCCGATGAGATCTCGGGAGTATTGAATTAAAAATTCGGCTCGAAATTCTTTTCATCTGCTTCCGGTTTTAACCAAGGGAATGGATGGGTTTTGGATAATCGGTCGCCCAAACCTCGAGAGGGGCAGCTGTAAGGGTATCGCAGAAGTTTGAACCTAAGATTCCGCATTACATTTATTGTAACAAGTAGTAAATCCTTTAATCCAACCAAAACAAACCCATCGTCAGCCATGGACAAGGCGGCGATGAAAGTCTAGGTTCCTGGCGATGCGCATTGTCTCAAGCCTGATTCTAGGACTCACATTTTCCGCGGCTGCGGAATCCTTGCCGGAAAAGAAACCCTCGGAAGATCCGCCCAAGGTGAATCCGGTGGTTGAGAAAGTCGTGGAACCCGTGAGCCGTGAGGCTTCGGTGACGATCGACGGCCAGAAAATCCCGTATCGGGTGAAGGCCGGGAAAACCAAACTGCTCAAGGACGACGGCACGCCCCGGGCTTCGATTTTCCACGTGAGCTATGAGCGCACGGATGTGAAAGATGCCAGCCAGCGCCCGGTGATGTTCGCCTTCAATGGTGGCCCGGGATCTTCGGCTGTCTGGCTGCACGTTGGCGTTCTGGGGCCGAAGATTTTAAAACTCCCCGGAGACGGCACCTCCGCGCCCGTTCCACCCGTGCGGGTGATCGATAACCCGATGAGCATCCTGGACGTTTGCGATCTCGTTTTCATCGATCCGGTCTCGACGGGCTACAGCCGGGCGGAGAAAGATACCAAGGCGGATGAATTCCACGGGCTGGAAGATGATATCGAGTCGGTGGGAGATTTCATCCGCCGCTGGATCGCGGACAACAATCGTTGGGGTTCGCCTAAATTTCTATTGGGAGAATCCTATGGCGGGATCCGCGCGGCGGGTCTCGCGGTTCACCTTCAGAATCGTTACGGAATGAGCCTCAATGGCGTCGTGCTTCTTTCCTCCTTGCTGGATTTTTCCACTTTGCAAGCGGCCCAAGGCAATGATCTCGCCTTCATGGTTTTTCTGCCGGCGTTCACCGGAACGGCGCATTTTCACAAAAAAATCCAGGGCGATCGCGATGCGCTGGTGAAAGAAGCCACGGAATTCGCTTTTGGAGACTATGCGGCAGCGTTGATCAAAGGCGAGGCACTGGATGATGCGGTCCGCGCGGAAATCGCAAAAAGATTGGAGCGATTCTCCGGGATTTCCGCAGAAAAATGGCTGGCTCGTGATCTGAGAATGAGTGCCTCGATTTTCCGGGCGGAACTGCTGCGAAGCGAAGGAAAAGTCGTGGGCCGCTTCGATTCCAGAGTGGCCTGGGATGCCACGGACAAGGCAGCCACCGTCCCTGAATACGATCCCTCCTACTCGCTCGCCTTCGGTGCATTTTCCACGGCTTTGAACGATTATCTGGGACGCGAGCTGGGATACAAAGAAGATCAACCCTATGAAATCCTCACGGGTAAAGTGCAGCCCTGGCGCTGGGATTCCAGCAATCAGGTGGTCAACCTCAGCGATCGCCTCGCCACTGCGATGCGGGACAATCCCCATTTGAAAGTGCTCATCATGGGCGGCCACACGGACCTTGCGACACCGCCTGAGGGGGTTGCTTATTCTGTTAGACACATGATTGAGTTGCCGGAAGGCGTGCGTGGGAACTTCTCCACGACCTACTATGACGGCGGGCACATGTTTTACCTCAACCCACCGGATTTGGAGAAAACCCGCAAGGATTTGCTCGAGTTCATCAAGGCGGCCAACCCTTGATGGCGAGCGGCGGGTGAAGTCCCCTTCCCGCCTTCGCATGAGTTCCATTCATGTTCGCGGGGAAATCTCTTCACTTTTAAAAAGCCATCCGAGGAGAATCTGGCAGGCATCACGCTCAATGGAGTTGCAGATTGGGAGTTTATTTTCCCCATAATCCGACAACACATCCATGAAAACGAAAGCCATATTATTCCTATCGTCCGCCAGTTTCCTCCATGCGGGAACAGCGGATCTCGAAACCACCCTGCCGGCCAAGCCCACGCCTTGGATCAAGCCCACCGTCGATATTCGTGCTCGCTATGAGTTTGGAGACACGGATGGAAAAGGTGTTTCACATGCCTTCACCTTCCGTGAGCGCCTTGGCTTGAAGACCCAGGCCTGGAATGGCTTCAGCGCCTTCATCGAAGGAGAATTCAGCCAAGCCGCGGTGGATGACTACCACGGCGGTGCGATCGGTGCCGATCCATTTGACCCGGCGAACACGTTGATTGCGGATCCCGAAACCAACGAACTCAACCAAGGCTATGTCCAGTATGAAGGCTTCGATACGACATTCAAACTCGGTCGCCAGAGAATCGTTTATGACAACTCCGCATTCATTGGCGATGTGATCTGGCGTCAGAACCAGCAGACCTATGATGCATTTTCAATCGTCAACAAGAGTATCGACGGACTAACATTCAACTATGCATACGTCAGTGGTGTAAACCGGATCTTCGGATCGAATGCCACCAATCTACCGAACGTAGCGGATCTCAGTTCCAGTCTCCACCTGTTGAATGGTTCCTACACCGGCATCAAAGGTCTTACCTTGGGAGGCTATGCCTATATCATGAACTTCGAGGACATCGGATCATGGGATAACAATACCTTCGGCGTCAGTGCCAAAGGGAATCTGCTGGGCTTGACGCTCTATGGCGAACTTGCATTCCAAGGTAAAGCGGGTGTGTTCGGCGAAGACGAAGCGCTCTACGGGCACGCCACGGTGACCAAAGCCTTCGGCACGCAGTCAGTCACCCTGGGGATGGAATACCTTGAAGCGGGATTCAAGACACCCTTGGCCACGCTTCATGCATTCAACGGCTTTGCCGATGTGTTTGTAGCGGGTAGGACCAATGGTAGCCATAACGGAGTTGCCGACCTCTATGTCTCCCACACGATTCCAATTTTCTACGGAATCAAGTGGATGAACGCGCTGCATGCCTACGGCGATAACAACATTTCCGCTGACTATGGATGGGAATACAACTCGGTGTTGGTGAAGAAATTCGATGATAACTTCACCGCTATTGCAAAGTTCGCGCAGTTTGAATCGGAAGGCGATGTCTTCTCCGGCAAATCCGCGCTGCCCACCACCTCGCGCTTCTCAATCGAGATGAACTACACGTTCTAAGCTGCGGTGCGGAGCACTTGGTGCGGCCCGGCTTCTTTGGAGTGGCCAGGCTGCATCATTCCGGTCTTGAATCATGGTCCTCAAGGCCGGATGCTCCACCCATGTCAGCCCGTGATGCCGCCTGTTACCTTGCCTGTCGTTTGAGCGCTGCGGGGTATCAGGCGGTTTTTGCAGGTGGCTGTGTGCGGGATCGGCTGTTGGGGATCGAGCCGAAGGACTATGATATCGCGACCTCGGCCACGCCGGCGGAGGTGGTGGCTTTGTTTCCGAAGTCAAATGAAGTGGGCGCACACTTCGGGGTGGTGATCGCCAAGCATGATGGGCACCACGTGGAGATTGCGACATTCCGGACGGACGGCAGCTACAAGGATGGGCGGCGCCCGGAGTCCGTGGAGTATGCCACTGCCGAGGAGGATGCGCAGCGGCGGGATTTCACCATCAACGGGCTTTTCGAGAATCCCGAGACGGGTGAAGTGATCGATCACGTGGGCGGGCGGGCGGATCTGGCAGCCGGTGTGCTGCGGGCGATTGGAAATCCGGAGGCAAGATTCACCGAGGATTCGCTGCGGCTGATGCGCGCGGTGCGCTTTGCGACCACGCTTGGTTTTCAGATCGAGCCGCAGACGCTTGCTGCGATCAAGCGAGGCGCGGGGTTGTTAGCGAGGATTTCGCCCGAACGGATTCGCGATGAGTTTGCGAAGATCCTCACCTCACCCCGGCGCCGGAGCGGGGTGGAAATTCTGATGGATAGCGGGTTGATGGATTGTTTTCTCCCTGAGTTCCGGGCACTCATCGGTTGCGAGCAGCCGCCCGAGTGGCACCCTGAGGGAGATGTTTATACCCATACCCGCATCATGTTGGAAATGTTGGCGCCTGATGCTTCATTGGTGCTCTGTCTCGCGGTCCTGCTTCATGATATTGCCAAGCCACCTTGCCAGACCTTCGATGCGGCGGCGGGCAGAATCCGCTTCAACGGCCACGATGCGATGGGGGCGGAAATGGCGGAGGTCATCTTACGGCGCATGCGGTTTTCCAATGAGGTGATCGGAGCCGTGGTGCCGATGGTGGCGCGGCACATGCAGTTCATGAATGTGCAGCAAATGCGCACCGCGAAACTGAAGCGCTTCATGGCCGAGAGGACGTTCTCTCAGGAAATGGAGCTTCACCGGGTGGATTGCGGATCATCCAACGGATTCACGGACAACTACGAGTTCCTCGAAAAAAAGGCCTCGGAGTTCGCCGCAGAGCCATTGATCCCCCCTCCCCTCGTCGGCGGGCGGGATCTGATCGGCCTCGGACTCACGCCCGGCCCCCGCTTCAGAGAGATTCTCGAATTGATCGAAATCGAGCAACTTGAAGGACGAATCCTTGATCGCGAGCGGGCGATGGATTATCTCAGGCACCTCGCAAGTGAAAATTCCGCGTGATTTGGCCAGTATCTGGCAAACAATGCGGTGCGAACCTGCCATTTTTCTCCAAGAATTTTCCCAATGAGTCCTACCATCCCAGTCGAACACAACGAAGCCACCAATGCCAGGATTCTCGCCATTTCAGAGGATTTGATCAGCGGGTTCCAGCGCCATCCCTTCCACCTCATCGCTGAGAAATCGGAAGTCCCTTTGGAAACCGTGATTGAGCGGATCCGCGCGATGGTGGAGGCGGGCGTGGTCCGCCGGGTGAGGCAGACCTTGCTTTCTACCAAGCTGGCCCACGGAGCCTTGGTGGCTTGGAAGGTGCCGGAAGAAAAACTCAACGCGGCCTTTGATTTCATGTCCCAGCAGGATCCTTTTTCCGGTCATGTGGTGATCCGCTCGACCGATACCGAGGTTTCAGGATCGGGCTACCGCCTTTGGACCACACTCAAAGTCCCTGTTGGCGAATCGCTCGATGAGCATGCCACGGTCCTGCTCCGCCTGACGGGTGCCACCGAGTATTTGCTGATGCCGGCCAACGGGGTGTTCGCTCTGGGAGTGGGCCACACCCGCCGTAAAATCCTTGAACCCGGCGACAAATCGGAAGCGCCCGCAGAAATGATGACCACCGTGCCGGTGGAGCTCACCCCCGAGGAATGGGAAGTCCTCCTCGCCCTCAAAGAAGAACTCACGCCCGATGAAATCTGCGAAGATCCATGGACAAAACGAGCAGCACTGGCCAACGTCACGCCTGAGCGCTTTTGTGAAGTGGCGGAAACTCTCAATCAAAAGAAAGTCATCGGGCGCTTTTCCACCTTCCTTGAGCACGTCAAACCTTCCGCCACCGGTGAGCGGGTCACCCGTTTCAATGGCCTGTTCCATTGGGCCGTGCCGAAAGGCCGTGAAATCGAAGCAGGTGCCCAAGTCGGCAGGCATTTCTGCATGACGCATTGCTATTGGCGCGAAGGCGGCCCGCAGTTCGGCGATGTCAATATCATGGGTGTGATGCACGGCACGGAAAAGCCGCGGGTTTTGGAGCATAAAGCCGCGATCGACCGCCACCTCGCAACCGTCGGAATCCCTGTTTCATACACCAATGTTTTCTGGGGTGGTCGCTCCGAAATCAAGCCCTCTGAAATTTCGCCAAAGGATTACGCCGCTTGGCACCAGAAGCATGCTTGCCCGGCTTGAACGGTTTTCCCCAAGCCCCTGACGCTCAGGAGTTTTTAAAAAATTCCCCTAGATTTTGCGTGTGTCGGGCGGAACCCTGTGGTGGAATGTCTTTCAGTTATGCAGGCAACCCTTCTACCACCCCGCGATCCCGCATTGTGCGCACCCATCACTTCCAATCGTGAGCTAGGCTCATGCCTCATCGCCAATGTTCCGATGAAGGAACTCCTCTCCGCCGAGCTGCGGCGGGCGGGCATCCAACTCGTGGATGAAAAACTCGCCGAACCCCGGACTTTACGCATCCCAATCGATAACTGGATCGAGCTGGGTGCCCTCCTTTTACTGGGGAGAAATCCGAACACAGCATGTTTGTTCGATAGCGCGGGGCACATCCTCGCATGGAAAGGAAGCGCGGATCCCGAGCAGTGCGCGGATCGGATCGTGACGGACGCGAATTGCTTCCCGGTCGTTTACCCATGGGATTTACTGCGCATGAATGAAGAGGTGCTTGCGATGATGGATGAAACTTCCCTGCTGGGAGAGGTCAGCCCACTGGCAACGCTCACGGGCTGTGTACGGCTAGCGAAAGGCTCACGCATCCTCGCCGGCACGGTGATCGAGGGGCCCGTTTTAATCGGCCCGAACAGCCAGATCGGACCCAATGCCTACATCCGCGGGGCCACCAGCATCGGCTCCAACTGCTTCGTCGGCAATGGGGCCGAAATTAAAAACTCGATCATCTACAACAACACCTACATTTCCCGCCAATGCTATGTGGGCGACTCGATCATTGGCACCCACGTCACGCTCGGAGCGGGCACCTGCACTGAAAACCACCGCAATGACGGACGCCAACACGTTTCGATGATCCGCGGAAACCCCGTAAACACCGGTCGCACGAAATTGGGTGCCATCCTCGGTGATGGCGTGCGCACGGGCGTCAATACCTCGCTCGCTGCGGGTATCAAAATTGGTATTGCGCGGACGACAGTGCCTGGGTCCTTCGTTGAAAAAGATTCAATGTGACTAAATTGTCACATTGATGGATGTTGTTGGGCGGCCGACAGCCCCTAGCCTCGGAACGAAATGCAGCGAATACTGATTGTTGAAGATGAGAGGGATATCGCCGATCTCATAGGATTTAATCTTAGCCGTGCTGGCTACGAAGTTTTTAAAAGTCATGATGGAATTGATGGGACTGATGTAGCACTGCGCGAACGTCCCGACCTGGTCATCCTCGATTTAATGCTACCCGGCAGAGATGGTTATGCCGTTTTCCGAGAGCTCCGCAGAGACACCCGGACGGTCAATATCCCCGTCATCATGCTTACCGCACGGGCACAGACTGAGGATCGGATTCAAGGTCTCGAGGCCGGTGCGGATGATTATTTGACAAAGCCCTTCAGCCCCAAGGAGCTGATGCTCAGGGTCAAGGCCATTCTCAAGCGCACCGATGCGGCCCCGGGATCGGTTGATTTTGCATATGGCCCATTTCGGTTTGATAAAAATGCGCTGAAGTTCTACCTCGACAACGAGCCTTCCGATCTGACGGCCACTGAATTCAAGCTCCTACTGTTTCTTTGTGAGCGCCCCGGTAAACCTCAGGATCGCAACGATCTTCTCCGCACCGTCTGGGGCTACAGTGATGCCTCCCATAGCCGCACCCTCGATACCCACATGAAGCGCCTCCGCCAAAAACTCGGTGCACATGGATCATGGGTTGAAACGGTGCGTGGATTCGGCTATTGCATATCAAAAGTCGCCGAATGATCGAAATCCTGAGCATCTCACTTACCTTCGCAGCCCTCATCGTTCTCGCGATTTTTTTCCTTCGCCAAAGAAATGTTCAAAAACAATTCGAAGTCGAACTTGCCTCGGTGCAACTTCGCTTTGATCTCGATCTCAAGAAAGCACGCGAGGAGCGCAACAGTCTCCTCGATGCCTTGGGAGATGCCTTTTTGCTGGTCGATTCAAATGCCGAAATCCGCTTCGCAAACCAAGCCGCGCGGCGCCTCTTCGGCCTTCGTGAGTTGCTCAATCGCCCGATCCGCGAGGCTTTCCTGGATCCCCGCCTTGCCGATGCTCTCCTGCGTTGCCTTGAAACCGGTAAGCCCGAGCAATCCCGAGTCCTTCTTCCCCAGCAAACCTCACCTCGTGGTGATCAGGAAACCCGTGGTGTCAATGCGTGGATCATTGATGCCGCCCCACTTTTTGATTCACAAGAACGCAGCCCCCTCACCCGTGTGATCATCCGAGACGTTACCGCTGAACATCAAATCGAGCAGATCCGCAAAGACTTTGTGGCAAATGCGTCACACGAATTGCGCACACCGCTGGCCATTATCAATGGCTATCTCGAAAATCTATTAGATGACGGGATGTTGGAAGACCAGGAAATATCGCGGCGCTTCCTTACCGTCATGCGCAAGCATGCCGACCGCATCTCCCGCATCGTCGAGGACATGTTGGTCATTTCCCGTCTGGAATCGGGTGAAGCCAGCGCCATCAAGCTTGAGCCCTTCCGTTTCCGCTCCTGCATCAACGATATTCTCGAACGCCTCGAATCCCTCATCCGCAATCAAAAAGCTCACATTCGCATCACCATGC
>JBBRIB010000003.1:0-22643 GCA_038221745.1 Verrucomicrobiales bacterium | reverse complement strand
AAAAAAGTATCTATGAGGCATCGAAGAAGAAGTGGGCAGGCCGGTTAGGCGGCCATGCCCTTGCGAAAGTGCAAAGGTCCATTGCGTTTCAGAGCCAGCGCTCCACTGCCTCAGTTGTGTCAGTCGGCCTCGTGTTGAAGCACAATTTGGCTTCAGGGGCGTGCGCATGCACCACGTTTATCAACTTTTCAAACAATAGGAAGTTTCCTGCGATCGTTCGGATGCCCGCCCCGATTACGATGCAGTCGAAGCGCTTATGCTCCAGTAGATCTCGGACCACTGACTCGGCAGTTTCGCCAAAATCGGTCAATCACATCTGCACGTCGTAGCCGCACTCAGTCAAACTGTCTTCAGATGCCTTTAGGCCCGCCAATACCTTCGCTGCGTCCATGCCGGGGTAAGCCGCGTAGTCTGGATCTGAGAAATTCATGAGTTCAGGTTGCACACCAATTACCAAAACACGTTTGCTGTTTGCCATAGTCCTTCGAATAGGCACTTGCCAGCGGAATGCAAGCTTAATTGTGATCGCGGATTTGCCGAAAATGGCGAGGAAGTTGCCAAGCCTAGCTGATTAGAGTCGCAATCACATCTGCAACGATGGCCCTCGCCACATTTTTGTGGTCTGCCGGGGTGACAATCGAAGTTCCGTTGTGAGCCAGATGCTATCATAGTTCTAACTTTTGTTCCATGTTCCGGGTATGAGCGACACAACGGGTGTGATGGAAGCCGCTTCCTATGACGGCAAGGGCAACATCACCGCCCGGACCAAAAGCACCCAAAGCACCCCCACCAGCCGCAAGGAATAGGATGCCCTCGGCAACACGTTGGTCAGCGAGGGCATCGCGCCCAACACCTTCGGCTTCTCCACGAAAACGCAGGATGTGGAAACCGGGATGTATTATTATGGGTATCGGTTCTATGATCCGGTCCATGGGAGCTGGCCAAGTAGGGATTCGATAAAAGAATTTGGTGGATTTTATTCGCTTCAGCCGATTTCACGTTACCCCCAGAACTTGCAAATGTGCCCAAGATTAGTCTTGTGCTAGAAAGCAAAAACATTGAAACCACCGTCAATTTAAAAATAGACGGGAAATGGATTCTTGATAAATATAAGTTAGGTGAAATTTCTGATAAAACCATTTGGTTGATTTTTGACTGGGACGGGAAAAGACGTCCTCAGATTTTATAAGTTACAGGAGGGAAGGTTTTAATTTTTGCAGATAAGTTTGATTTAAATTATGAATTCAGATTCACTTTAGCTGACTTCCATTCGAGTCTTTGGAATCGATCACGGGTTCACCAGATGACTTGAAAAGTAATCACCCTAATTACTACTGATCCATGGCTGAATCCTATCGCTGTATGACCCAAAAAATCCTTGCGTGTTTAGCCTTTATTCTTGCGTGCTACTTGAGCCAAGCCCGGGGAGAAGGAATTGGTGAAGTTCGCCAGACTTTGTGGCGCGGCGGGGATGAAGGCGATTGTGCGGCCCGGCCCGTATGTCTGTGCGGAGTGGGATCTGGGTGGTTTGCCCGCGTGGCTGCTCAATGAGCCCGGCCTGCAACTGCGTTTGGCGGACCCACGTTTCCTTGAGCCGGCAAAAGCATGGATGAAAAAGATCGGCGGGCTGATGGCACCGCTCTCGGTGCCGAACGGCGGCCCTTTGCTCATGATGCAGATCGAGAACGAAGCAGGATTTCCCAAATCAGAGAAGGTCTATATGGAGGAGCTACAAAAGGCGCTGCGCGCGGGCGGCTACAGTAGCACCGTTTTCACCTGCGATCCCTCAGCGGAAAAAGTGCTCCGTGCTGGGAGCTTGCCCGGCGTGCTCCAGGCGGCGAATTTCGGAGATGGTGCGGAACTGGCTTTCAAGCGCTTGGAGGCGGTAAGCTCCAATCAGCCGAAGTTCACCGCTTAGTTCCGGCTGGGCTGGTTCGAACTCTGGGGAATGCCACGCCAAGTGGTGGATACCAATCGGAAGTTGGCCGACTTCGAGTGGATGATGCGCACCGGGGCTTCCTTCAATCTCTACATGTTCCATGGTGGAACCACGCGGGGTCTTTGGACGGGTTCGAAAGTGGCCAGCAGGATTTTCCCGATCACGGATTGTCATGACTGGCTAGCATCCTGGGACGAATCCGGGCGGCCGACGGCTCTTGGGTCAAGTGGAAGCCAGAGACCAATAGCGAGAATTGAGACGAGAAAGAATCCGGGAGCATTAAAGTAGGGTTCCACCCCATAGCGGCGGTGGTTGCCAAGGTCCAACCTTCTGTTCCACGACAGTCGTGGGAACAACAACAAAAACAAACATATCATCATGAAAAAAATGCATCGTCTCATTCCTGTCTTAGCGTTGGTCGTATCCGCAGCTTGCTGGGGTTCCGTTCAAGCTGAACCCGCATCCAAAAGCAAAGACATCGTCGCTGTCGCTTCCAGCGCGGGAAATTTCACCACCCTTGTGACGGCGATCAAGGCCGCCGGATTGGTTGAAACCCTGCAGGGAACCGGTCCCTTCACTGTCTTCGCTCCAACGGACGAAGCCTTTGCCAAACTTCCCAAAGGCACTCTGGACGAACTGCTCAAGCCGGAAAACAAAACAAAACTTGCTGGAATCCTGACTTATCACGTTGTGTCCGGCAAGGTCATGGCCGCCGATGTCAAGACCATGATGGCCAAGACCGTCAATGGCGAAAAACTCGATATCGAGGTAACGGATGGAGCTGTCACCGTAAACAAAGCCAAGGTCACTAAGACAGACATCGCCGCCAGCAACGGCGTCATCCACGTCGTTGATACAGTTCTGATGCCTAAATGATCTATTCTGAGGCGGAGGGGAAAGGCCCTCCGCCTCCTTTTTCGCTTGCCAGTTCTGGCCAAGGCATTGGAGTGAAAAAAATTAAGCCCCGTGTGCCATCGGACCGATCTTGATAAAATCGCTCCCCGGCAGGAATTCTGCGGCCATCTCAAAATGCCATTGCCAATTCAAGGCAAGTAGCATTATTAAAAATTCATTTTTTCGTTTTCGTTTCCGATCTTGTGTGACCCGCGCATCCCCCATTAGGGTCTGCGGCACGAGATGAGAGCGCAGCCTTTCAGATGGATCGCGCGGGGTGAGCCTTTTCAAAAAAACGAAGTGGGTCCAGCCGGTACGTTTCCGCCGATACTTGAACACCTGATCCGCCAAAGGGGCCTTCCCCCGGGCGTGGATCTGGAAGGGTATCTGCGGCCAAAATTAAGGGATTTGGCGGACCCTTTCCTGATCCCAGACATGAAAATCGCGGTGGATCGGGTGCTGCTTGCGATTGATCGGCAGGAAAAAATCTGTATTTACGGCGATTACGATGTGGATGGCGTGACCTCCATCACCCTGATGCGCCAAATTTTAAGGGCCTACGGGCTGGAGCCACGGTATTTCATCCCACGCCGCGGGCCGGAGGGCTATGGCTTGAGCTCGGCGGCATTGAAACGCTGCATGAAAGAAGGGCCAAAGCCGGATTTGATGATCACGGTGGATTGCGGGACGGTTTCCATCCCTGAGGTGGCGGCGTTGAGGGCGGATGGGATCGATGTGCTCATCGTGGATCACCACGAACCGGAGCTTGCCGAGCGGCCCGATTGCTGTGCGCTCGTGAACCCGAAGTGCGGCACGGAATTCACTTATCTCTGCGCGGCAGGGGTGGTTTTCAAACTGGGCCACGCGCTCCTGAAGACCCGCCCGGTCAATCTGGATTTGAAAGAACTCATCGATCTGGTGGCGGTGGCGACCATTTCCGACATCGTGCCCATGGTGGGGGAAAACCGGTTGATGGTGAGGCATGGTTTGAAGCACTTGCCGAATACGCTCAACCCCGGACTGCGCGCGCTACAGGAAGTTACCGGAATGAATGGCACGGCCACCTCGATGGACGTGGGATTCCGAATCGGGCCGCGATTGAATGCGGCCGGCCGGATGGATGTGCCGGAAGATGCGCTCGCCACTCTCACCACCGATTGCCGGAGGCTTGCCCTCGAGCTGGCGCAAAAGCTGGATCAATATAACAAAGAACGCCAAAACCATGAAGGCCTGATCCGCCGCGAGGCGGTGGAAATGCTCAACAGCAACTTCGATCCCGAGCGTGATCCGGTGATCGTGCTTGGTTCGCGGGCCTGGCATCATGGGGTGGTGGGCATCGTCGCCTCGCGCTTGATGCGGCAGTATCACAAGCCCACGTTTGTGATCGCCATCGATGAGGATGGGATTGGCAAAGGCTCCGGCAGAAGCATCGATGGAGTTTCTCTGGTGGATGCGATCCGCGCCTGTGATGGCGATCTGATCGCAGGGGGCGGCCATGCGATGGCAGCGGGCCTCTCGATCAATGAGGGGAAGATGAGCGAGTTCCGAAAAAATTTCAGTGCTTATGTCCTCAATACTACCAGTCCGGAGCAACGCTTGCCGAAATTGATGTATGATGCGGAAATTTCCTTCGATCAGCTCTCGCTGGAATTTCTTGCGAGTTATGATTTGCTTCAGCCCTTTGGCAACGGAAATCCACAGCCTGTTTTCATTTCCCGCAAGGTAGGGCTGAGTCGCCCGCCGCTGCATATGAAAAACAATCACCTGCGTTTCATGTTGCGCCAAGGGTATCACGAGCAGGATGCCGTCTTCTTCGGCGGCGGCGAGTATCCCCTGCCCGATCCACCGTGGGACATCGCGTTTACGATTGATCGCAACACCTTCCGGGGACGGACGACGTTGCAACTCATCATCCAGGACGTGCGGGCGGCGGTGGAATAATTTACTGGAAGTCCGCCCGGGTTCTGGCACTTTTCCTGCTCACCATTCTTCAGTATTTCCTCCCCCGAAAAATGATTACCCTCGAAATCAAAATCAGCGGCGCTGGCCCGGCGCGTTTCAATTTCTCCAGCGGATTGATCGCCACCGTTCACCTGAATCCACCCCCGGACGGCTCCAGCTTGGGCGTAACGGTGGACCATCTGAAGCCCAACGAACTCGGAGTTTCCACCCTCCATGGTGTGGAAAATTTGCTTCTGGTGGACGTGACGGAAGGGCCGGATCCCGTTTGGCTCGCCTTCACCATTGATTGCACGAGTGGCGGCTCCGTAGGTGTCGGTTTCAACGGCTCGCCGACGGTGAGAGTCAACGCGGGTTCCTTTCTTGGCTTGGAATACAACAATGGAAATCCCGGCCCTGCGCCAACCCAGGACGACTTCTCTTGAGCCGGCCGCAGACAACGGTAGAGAACATGATTTCCCATGCTGGACAAAGCGGGCGGGCTCTGGCATCCATCCGCCCCCATGTCCGAGTTAGCGAAAGCCTATGAACCCCAAGCCGTCGAAGCCAAATGGTATGCGGCGTGGATTGCAGGAAAATGTTTTGAAGCCGATCCCACCTCGGTGAAGGAGGGATACTCGATTGTCATTCCCCCGCCCAACGTCACGGGCATCCTGCATCTCGGGCATGTGCTCAATAATGCGCTGCAGGACATTCTCGCCCGCCGCGCAAGGCAGGACGGCAAGGAAGTGCTCTGGCTTCCTGGCACGGACCACGCGGGGATCGCCACCCAATCCAAAGTGGAGCGGGTGCTGCGCGAAGATGAAGGCCTCACCCGCCACGATCTGGGCCGTGAGGAATTTCTCAAACGCGTCTGGGATTATAAAAACACCCATGCGGGTATCATCATCAATCAGCTCAAGCGCCTCGGTTGTTCCTGTGACTGGAGCCGCGAGCGCTTCACGATGGACGCACCTTATACCCGGTGGGTGAGTCATGTGTTTGTGGAGCTATTTAAAAAGGGCCTTATCTATCGGGGTAAACGGATGGTGAACTGGTGTCCGGTTTCCCTAACCGCCCTATCGGATGAGGAGGTGATCATGACTCCGCAGCGTTCGAAGTTATACTTCATGAAGTATGAGCTGACAGACGCGCCGGGCGAGTATTTGGAAATTTCCACCACCCGCCCCGAAACGTTGATGGGCGATGTGGCGGTGGCGGTGAATCCGAAAGATCCGCGGTTTTCAAAGTATATCGGACGCACGGTGAACCGTCCTTTCCCTCATGCGGAAATTCCGATCATCGCGGATGATCACGTGGATATCGAGTTCGGCACCGGTGCGCTCAAAATCACTCCTGCCCATGACAAGGCGGATTTTGAAATCGGCATTCGCCATGACTTGGAGATCATTGATGTGCTCACTCCAGATGCCCACATCCATTGCCCGGAGTGCCCGGAGCTGCATGGGCTGGATCGCTTCGTGGCCCGCCGCAAAGCCGCAGCGATGTTGGAAGAAAGAGGGCTGCTCATCCGGATTGAAGAATATGATAATAACGTCGGCTATTCCGAGCGAGGCGGTGTGCCTACCGAGCCGCGGATCTCGATGCAGTGGTTTCTCAAGTATCCCTGCATCGATCAAGCCGCTGCCGCCGTGGCCAATGGGGAGATCCAATTCCGCCCCGCGCGCTGGGCGAAGACTTATGCCCACTGGATGGAGAATCTTCAAGACTGGTGCATCAGCCGCCAACTCTGGTGGGGCCATCAAATCCCAGTGTGGTATCGCAAGGACAAGTTGGAATCCTTGAAGACTGCAGAAGCACTTGGCATGGCGGATTTTTCCAACGGAGATATCCACGTCGGCCTGGATGCTCCCGCCGATGCGGAAAACTGGACCCGCGATGAAGATGTGATGGATACTTGGTTTTCCTCCTGGCTGTGGCCCTTCGCGACCATGGCCAACGTGGGTGAGGAAACCCAGACACTGAAGAAATTCTATCCGACGGATGACCTTGTCACCGGCCCGGACATCATCTTCTTCTGGGTGGCCCGGATGATCATGGCGGGCTATGAATTCACCGGAACGCTGCCATTCAAGAATGTCTATTTCACATCCATCATCCGCGATCTGAAGGGCCGCAAGATGTCCAAGTCGTTAGGAAACTCACCTGATCCGGTAGAGCTGATGGAGAAGTATGGTGCGGATGGCCTGCGCTTCGGGCTGATGCGTATTGCTCCGGTGGGCAGTGATCTACGCTTCGACGAGGTTTCAGTGGAAGAAGGGCGCAATTTCGCGAACAAACTCTACAACGCCTGCCGCCTCCGCCAGTTAGGTGGGGAACCTTATCAGCCGTTCACCGGCTTCGAGGGTCTGCGCCCCTATCATCTCAATGCGATGGCGAAGCTTGATGAGCTGAGCGACGATCTTCAACGGCTTTATGGCGAATACCGCTTCGGCGAGATTGCCCAGAGGTTATATGAATTTCTATGGAATGACTTTTGTGATAAATTTCTCGAAGCCCTCAAACTGGATCTGCGCGACACCGCACCGCCGGAAGCGAAGGAGCGCACGCTGGGTGTTTTTGATATCATCATGGGCCGCTATCTCCAACTGCTGAGTCCTTACATGCCCCACGTGACTGAAGAGCTTTCCGAGCGGATGGGATACGTGGCAGCCGGTGAGTTTCTGATGGAAAAAGCCCTACCTTCGGAAAAACTGTTAGCCCCTCTCGATGCTGGCGCGATTTCCACCGCCCAACAAATCGCCGGAGATATCTATGAGGCCGCCGGGCGGGTGCGCAATCTCAAGGCTGAATACAAAGTCGGCTCGCGCAAAGATATCCGGCTGATGATCAAGGCCGCGCCAACATGGCTGGCGGAGGAATCCAAGGTGCTTGCCTTGCTGGTGGGCGCGGCGGAAATTTCGATTGATTCGGATTACGATGCACCAAAAGGCACACCGGGCGCCGTCACCACCATCGGTGAAGTTTACATGCCGCTGGAAGGTCTGATCGATGTGGAGGCCGAGCAAGCACGCCTCACCAAGGAAATCGCCAACACCGGGATGGAGATCAAAAAGTGTGAAGGCAAGCTGGGCAATGCCAGTTTCGTGGACAGGGCACCGCCCGAGGTCGTGGAGCAGGAAAAGGCCCGTCTCGCGGAATGGAAGACAAAAATCGAGCAACTCCGGGAGATGCTGGATAATTGAGGATCACACTTGGCGCGACGCTCATCCGGGTGCATGCTCGGACAACAAGAACAACGAATGAAGATCATCAGTTATACCGATCCCGGATACGCGGCGTTTGTGCGCCGCCTCAATCGCCGCGCCTTACCGCAGCCAGGAGTGCGCGAGTTGGTTGCTGAAATCATCGCGGAAGTGGCTGCCAAGGGAGATGAAGCGTTGGTGAAGTTTACCAAACGCTTCGACAACGCAAAACTCACGCCCAAGAGCCTTTTCATCACCGAAGAGGAGTTTGCCTTTGCTGAAAAGTCCGTCACCCCCGCCACCAAAGAAGCCATCGCTCGCAGCCTCACAAACATCCATGCTTTCGCCAGGAGAAGTCTGCGCAAGGATTGGTCGGCAAAAAACGCTGAAGGTGCGACCGTGGGCGAACGCTTCACTCCCTTTGACCGGGTGGGCGTTTACGTCCCGGGCGGTAAAGCGCCATTGGTTTCCACCGCGCTGATGACCGCTGGATTCGCCCAAGCTGCGGGTGTGCCGGAAATTCTAGCAGCCACTCCCTGCGGGCCGGATGGCTCCGTCAATCCATCCCTTCTCTACGCGCTCAAAGCCGCAGGTGTCACGGAAGCCATCCGTGTGGGTGGTGCCCAAGCGATCGCGGCGCTTGCATTGGGGACCCGCACGATCCGCCCGGTGGACCGGATCTTTGGTCCGGGAAATAGCTTCGTGGTCGAGGCGAAACGCCAACTCATCGGCGCGGTTTCGATCGATTTGCTCCCGGGCCCCAGTGAAATCCTCATCCTCGCAGACAAGACCGGCAATGCCAATTTCATCGCCGCGGATATGCTCGCCCAGGCTGAGCACGGTGGTGACAGCCTCGTCGGCTTCGCGACGGATTCCAAAGCGCTGCTTGGTAAGGTCGTCAAGGCCATCGACAAACAACTCCTCACCCTCTCACGGGCAAAAATCATCCGTGAGGTGCTCAAGCGCGGCACCTTTTTGATCCTCGTGAAATCGATGGAAGAAGGCGTGGCCATTTCCAACAAATTCGCACCTGAGCACATTTCGCTCATCACCGCGGATGAAGACCGCTGGCTTCCCAAGATCCGCACTGCCGGGGCTATTTATCTGGGGAATGACTCACCGGTGGCGGTAGGTGATTTCCTCGCAGGGCCCAGTCACACCCTTCCTACCGGAGGTGCGGGCCGTTCCTTTTCCGGGCTTCGCGCAGACCAATTCCAGCGTCGCACCAGCATTGTCAGACTTGATAAAAACTCCGTTGGGAAATCTCTAACTACTGTTCTTGAGTTCGCCCGTATTGAAGGACTTGATGCCCACGGCAGATCGACGGCCATTCGTCTCGAACAATGAATCAAACAATCCCGAGCGCGTCTTTCCTTGGGACCAGTCCATGCAAAATCTTCACCGCTTGCCATGCAGCCGCCACGTCATGGACGCGGAATATTTGTGCGCCCCGCCGCATTGAGGTGCTCATGCAAGCCACGGTCCCCGCATCCCTTTCCGTTGCAATGGGCAATCCAAGCACCTCTCCAATCACGGTCTTTCTGGATACGGGAACCAACACAGGTCTTCCGAAAACTTTTAACTTCTCCAACTCCCGATAGATTGTCAGATTGTCTTCCCGTTGTTTTGCAAAATCGATTCCCGGGTCGAGAAGCAGCCCATCCATCGGCATTCCAGCAGCGAGAGCGGTTGAAATTTTCTCTGTGAAAAACCTTTCCAACTCCAGGATCACATCCGGCCATTGCTGAGAGAAGTGTGGGACCTTGGGCTCCCCCACACTATGCATGATGAGCAATGCGACGCCGTGTGCGGCACAGCTCCTCGCATTCCTATCATCCGGCAACGCACCCATATCATTGAGGACTTCCACCTTTCCGAGTTGCATCAGTTTTTCCACCACTTCGGGCCGCCACGTATTGGCAGACAGGATCGGCGGCCAGACTTGTGATTCGTCTTTGGGCACCAGGCCCTGCCATGCATCATCCCAGCGCTCAATGAATCCCATAAACCTCCGCAGCTCCTCTTCCACGCTGACGGCCACCCGATTCGTCCTCGCGCTCTCCGCCCCCACATCAATGATATCCGCCCCGGACTTAACACGATTTCGCGCCTGAGTGATCGCATTTTCAAAATCCAAGGTTCCATCTCCCGAAAATGAATCATCATTAACATTCACAATCCCCATTAACAACGGCCGCCGGGGAAATAGAACTTCTCGATCAGGGAGCTGCAGGCGCATGGGGATGGAATAAGCGTTGATTCAAGAAATGCAATCAGTTGTTCGCTCTAGCAGAAATACGGTCTAATACCCTATGTTTTGCATCAAGGTCCGGATGCTTGGAAGGTTTCCACCCATTTCGAGGCACTTTATGATCTCCCCCCTGAGATTGCAGCGGCGCTGTTGCCTTTTTTGCCGAAATTTCAACATGCCATGCTCGATCTCAGTCAATACGATCCAGCCGCCGAGGAAGAAGATCCCCAAATGAGAATCATCTTGAATCTGATGAAGCTCGCCCGCGAGCGCGAGCTGGTGAGATTTTTTGAATGGCTCGCCCAATCGGTCGTTTTCCAAGTCCCTGACAGTTTACTGGGAAGCTTACTTCTCTACGCGCTCCATGCTGATAGCGAGCTTGACTCGGAGCAAATCTATCGTAGCCTCACGGCGAATCCACAACTTGAGAAGAGAGCCATGTCCGTCGCCGAAAAATTAAAAGCCCAGGGTCGTGTTGAAGGTCGTGTTGAAGGCCGTGTCGAAGGCCGTGTCGAAGGTCTATGGATTGGCAAAATTCAAGCGCTGGAGGAGTTTCTCGAAAAACCACCCACGTCTCCGGAGTTTCTTGCATTGCGGTCGATTGAAGAATTGGAGGCAATGCATCAGGTGCTGTACTGCGAATACGAAATACGTTTCAAACGCGGCTAACGACCTTCGGCTGATTGCACCGCTCGTCCAAAGTTGGATTTTCATCACTTGGCGGGTAAAAATACGGTCTTCAGCCTCATCCCGCTTGCCCAAGGCGGACCTGTGATTACGCTACTGGCATGTCATCCACCTTTGGCCAACTGTTTCGTATCCACACTTTCGGCGAGTCACACGGTGGCGGTGTCGGTGTCGTCATCGACGGCTGCCCACCCCGAATTGCGCTTTCCCTAGGCCAAATCCAACACGAACTCGACCGCCGCCGCCCCGGCCAATCGGAAATCGTCACCCCGCGCAAAGAAGCGGATACCGCTGAAATCCTCTCCGGCCTGCAAGACGGCCTCACCCTCGGCTGCCCCATCACCATCCTCGTCCGCAACACCGACCAACGCCCCGGTGCCTATGACGAAATGGCGGCGAAATACCGCCCGAGCCATGCCGACTACACCTACGATGCCAAATACGGTATCCGTTCCTCCTCCGGTGGTGGCCGCGCCTCCGCCCGCGAGACCATTGGCCGCGTCGCCGCCGCCGCCGTCGCCCGCCAGGTTCTCGATTCACTCCACCCCGGCATCGAGATCCTTGCCTGGGTGAAATCCATCCAAGACCTCAACGCCACCGTCGATCCCGAGACCATCACCGCCGCCGTCATCGAGTCTAACATCGTCCGCACGGGCGATCCCGCCATGGTCGATCCGATGATCGAGCGCATCAAGGCGATCCGTTCCGATGGAAACTCCGTCGGCGGAGTGATCGAGTGCGTCATCCGCAATTGCCCACCCGGCCTCGGTGAACCCATTTTCGATAAACTCGAGGCAGACCTCGCCAAAGCCATGCTTTCCCTCCCTGCCACCAAGGGTTTCGAAATCGGCTCCGGTTTTTCCGGTACCCTCCTCACAGGCCGCGAGCACAATGACGCCTTCCGCATGGTGGACGGTGAAGTCCGCACCAGCACCAACCGCTCCGGCGGAGTCCAAGGCGGAATATCCAACGGCGAAAACATCATCTTCCGCGTCGCCTTCAAGCCCACCGCCACCATTATGAGCAATCAGGAAACCGTCGATTCCAAAGGCGAAAACACCGAACTCCAAGGCAAGGGCCGCCACGATGCCTGCGTCCTCCCCCGCGCCGTTCCCATCGTGGAAGCCATGGCCACGCTTGTCCTCACCGATCACCTGCTTCGCCAACGTTGCATGAATCACTAGAGACAACATCCTCCGGCAAGCCGCCAATCTACGACCGGAATACCTAAACTGGAATGCACAAACTTGACAACCGGACGCTTTCACGCACGCTATTCCGTCATGACGACCATCACTGCCACCAAAGCCCGGGGAAATCTCTATTCTCTCATCAATGAGGTAAGAGAATCCCACGAACCGATTCAAATCACCGGCAAACAGGGTAACGCGGTTCTCATTTCCGAGGAAGACTGGCGATCCATTCGAGAAACGCTTTTCCTGCATTCAATCCCGGGTCTCGTCGAGTCGATCAAACAAGCCCGTGCGGCCGGCTTGGACAAAGCAAAGGGCGAACTCGTGTGGTAAGCACATGTATCAAATTGTATATTCCAAGCAGTCCCGCAAAGACGCCGCGAAGCTTGCGAAGTGCCACCTCAGGAAACAAGCGCAAGCCTTGTTGGAAATCCTCGCTTCGGACCCCTTCCAAACTCCGCCACGATACGAATCCTCGTGCGGCGAGTTGGCGGGATGTTTCTCCCGAAGAATCAATCTCCATCATCGGATCGTTTACGAGGTCTTCACTGATGAGAAAAAAGTTCTCGTCCTGAGAATGTGGACTCATTATCGCGAGTGAAACAATCAATCCACCCTCATGTCATTCGATTCCATCCCGCAGCTTGGCCTTGGCACCTCGGTTCTGATCATCTTCGCCTTGTGTGCGGCCTTCGTCGTCATTCGTGGAATGACTCGCCTGATCATCGGCACCCTGGCCATCGGCATCAGTGCATGGATCACCTTTCTCGTCTGGCAACAATCCCCGGCCTTATCCATCCAATGGACGGGCAGATCCCTCCCCTGGATCGTCACGGGACTTCCCATCCTTGTTTTTCTAACATCATTTCTGATTATCCGCAGGCTCACCAAATTTCTTCTCAGCCCCTTCACCAGTTCCGATGGAGATTCCGGCCCGCAGTCTTTTTTCGGCACTGCCATCCGCATCGTCCTCGCCATCATTCCCACGGCCCTGATCTCACTCCTCGGAGCCGCGCTCATTCAT
Organism: Verrucomicrobiales bacterium; assembly: GCA_038221745.1. GTDB lineage: Bacteria > Verrucomicrobiota > Verrucomicrobiia > Verrucomicrobiales > Akkermansiaceae > Luteolibacter. The sequence goes on along the minus strand of JBBRIB010000003.1, from coordinate 9,511 downwards.
TACAATGGCTCGGTCGCGGAAGTCCGTTCCTCCTCGAAAAAATCCGAGGGAACTGCCGAGTCCACCTTCACCTCCATCAGCAAGAATCTCAAAACCGCCGTCACCGCCGTCCTGCCTGCGGTGTGGCTCGCAAAACTCGATCCTCTTGCAGACCCCGCCCGCATCGATCTCGCAAAACTCATCACCGCCCAAGCCGACAAGAAGCTACCCCCCGTCATCAACCCGGAAACCGGCAAGCCCTACCCCCGCGCCACCATCGTCGATGATCCCGAACTCCAAAAACTTGCCCGCCAGGGAAACTTTGCCACACTCCTGCGCCATCCGCTCCTCACCAAGGCCCTCGAAGATCCAAAGGTGAAGAAACTTATCCAAGACCTCAGCCACTAAGATCTCAAATCTCAAATCTCAAATCTCAAATTTTAAATCTCAATCTCCCACATGCCCTACCTCGTCACCATCGGCCTTGAAGTTCATGCCCAGGTCAAGACCGCCACCAAGATGTTCTGCGCTTGCCGCACTTCCTTCGGAGATACGCCTAACACCCATAACTGCCCTGTCTGCCTCGGCCTCCCCGGTGCCCTGCCAGTGCTCAATCAACACGCCATTGAGAAAACCCTGCTCACCGGCCTCATGCTCGGCTGCGGTTCGCCGGAAATCTCCAAATGGGATCGGAAAAACTACTTTTATCCGGACATGCCGAAGAACTATCAGACCACCCAGATGGACCTTCCCCTCTGCATCGGTGGCGGCGTGCCGCTTTACGAGCATTGCTACCCCACGGATGTGAGGAAAAACATCGCCAACCCTAACAAGGTCGTCCGCCTCAACCGCATCCACCTCGAAGAGGACGTCGCGAAATCCACCCACCTCGGCAACTCTTCGCTCATCGACTTCAATCGCGCCGGCACTCCCCTCATGGAAATCGTCACTGAGCCAGACCTCGAGTCCGGCGAGGAAGCCTTCGCCTACCTCCGCTCGCTCCAGATGATCCTCCAGCAAGGCGATGTCGCCGATGCCGATATGGAAAAAGGCCAACTCCGCTGCGATGTGAATATATCACTCCGCAAAAATGAATCAGATCCATTGGGCCCCAAAGTGGAGTTGAAAAACCTCAACTCCATCTCCGCCATCCGCCGTGCCATCCACTTCGAGATCCAGCGCCAGACCGAGGACATGGATCGCGGCATCCCGCAAATCCAATCCACCCGCCGCTGGGACGACGATCGCGGGCAAACCCAGATGATGCGCACCAAAGAAGATGCCCACGATTATCGCTATTTTTCCTGCCCGGATCTCCTGCCCATCGAAACAGCACCCCTCTTGGCCAAAGTCCTTCCCCTGGTGCCCGAGCTTCCGCATCAACTCGCCGCTCGATTTGAAGCCGATCTCGGAGTGACCTCCTACGATGCCTCCGTCCTCTCTTCAGACAAGCACCTCGCCATTTACTTCGAGGCTGTCACCGATGCCAGCATCCCTGGAAAAAAAGTGGCAAATTTCATCATCAACAACCTGCTGGGCACTCTCAACGAACGCTCACTCAGCATCGATTCCTGTCCTGTCCCACCGGAAAAACTCCGCGCCCTTCTCCTGCTTGTCGAAAACGGTACCCTCGCCGCAAGCCAAGCGCGAGAAGTCTTCACCTTGCTTTTCGATGCCCCGGAAAAAGATCCCGCCGCTATCGCAGATGATCTCGGATTCAAACCCGCCGCCGCCGGAGAACTCGAAGGCCTCGTCGAGCAGGTCATCTCGAACAACCCCACCGAAGTCGCCGCTGTCCAAGCCGGCAACGAAAAGCTGCTCAATTTCCTTACCGGCCAAGTCATGAAATCCGCCACCACCAAGCCGAACCCCAAACAAGTCACCGACCTGCTACGGGCGCGCCTCCTCTAACTGGACTGCGGAATTCATTCCGCATGGGAGTTCCTGCGATCCGAACCCCTGCTTATCCAATCTGATCCGAATGTTTCCATGAATATGCCCGATCTCGAGTTCCCTGAATTTTCAAATTACCCACCGCCGCCACCGGGGCTCACCTTCGAGCAACACCAATGGTGGATCTGTGGGGAAATCGCCACCCTGCTTGCCCACGAGGGGAAATTCAGCCTTAAAAAACTGATCGAGGATTTCAAGAATACCGGGAGGCGCCAGATCGAAGAGGGTCTGGACTCCGGCCACCGTAGATTCACAGGGTTCAGTTCTGATTTGATCAAAAAGTGGCGAGTCGAAACTGAAGTGTTAGAGTATTCTTTTCCATCAAATCCCGTTCCATCCGCCGCCGAGGGCTTGGGCGAGGGAAGTGAGTGAAATACGTTGCTGGGCGTGAAGTTCCGCAAGGGTGAGGCGAATGTTGAGGATGCTGCGCTCGGCATCGACGACTTCAAGATAATTTGATAGACCTTTTTCGTAGCGTTCGGAGGCAAGGTTTCTGGTATCCAGTGAACTTGCCAGGGCAGCCTCAAGGGCGCTGCGGGAGCGGGCAAAGCCTTTAATATCGACGAGTGCGTCCTCCACCTCGCGGAGGGCGACGAGCAGCGTCTGCCTGTAGGCTGGTAGAGATTCTTCATACTTGCTCCGCGAAGCGTTGTAGTTCGCGCGATTGGCACCGCTATCGAAGAGTGGACCCGCGATGCCTGCGCCCAACGAAAGGACCCGGCTCTGCCAATCGAGGAAAGAGGAAGCTGATAGAGATTCCAAGCCTGCGGAACCTGTGAGTGAAATCTTTGGATAGAGCGCGGCCTGGGCAACGCCGATGCGGGCGTTTTCCGCACGAAGTTTTCGCTCGGCGGCGCGCATATCCGGACGGCGTGCGATGACCTCGGCAGGAAGACCCGCTTGGATTTCAGGCAGCTTTGGTATTGTAATTTTGTTCGAAACCGAGAACGCAGCCGGGCGACTGCCGCAGAGGACGGCAAGCGCATGCTCTGCCGCACCGCGCTGGCGCTGGACGTTCGCGAGGTCGTTTTTCGCCAGCTCGACTTCGGTCCGGGCGCGTGTCGTGCCGATGCCGTCTGTCAGTCCCGCGTTGGTTCGTGATGACTCAAGGGTGAAGGATTCCTGCCTGCTGGCGATGGTGTCGTTGAGCACGGCTTGCTGGGAATCGAGACCACGGAGGAGGAAATATTGACGCGCGACTTCCGAGGCAATGCCGAGACGCTGCGCCGCCAGCAAAGAGTCTGCCGCACCGGCTTCAGCCTCTGCCGCTTCGATGGAGCGGCGGTTCCCACCCCAAAGATCGACTTCATAGGCGAGATCGAAGGAGGTCCGGTAGTTCTGCGTTTCCAAATCCACAACGGGAAAAATATTGTCGGATGAAGCACGGTTGATTCCGTTTCCGGAGTTCAAATCGAGCTGGGGAAACAACCGCGCCCGATCAACACCGGTGAGGGCACGGGCCGTATTGCGCCGGGCGCGGGCGGCTGCAAGATCGTTGTTTGCGGCGATGGCTTTGTTGGTGAGGCGGGTGAGTTCGGGGTCGTCAAACAGAGTCCACCATGCATCCGGGATACGGGTGGCACGGCTGGAGGTGGGCTGTTTGAAATTTTTCCCTGCGTCGAATCCGGGAAGGGAAAAGTCCGGGCCGAGGGCGCAGCCACTGAGAAAAACGATGGGAAGAAATAGCGACGCTTTCATTTATCTGGAGGAGCTATGTGGTTTGGCCTCGATGAAAACATCCACCTGTTGGCCGGTGAAAATGGCGGCATCCAGCGATTTGATTTTGTAAACTGCTTGGAGAACGCGGGTATCGACGCGCTCGGTGGAGTCTCCGGTGAGGGATCGCTTCGGGATGACGAAGGGCTCGTAGCGGATGAATTCCAGCTCGTAGGAAATCTCCGAGCTGCCACGGGGAGAGGCTTTCGCAGCGGCGTTTTCAATGAGACGCGGAATTTCGAACTCGTCGATGTCAACGCGAACGTGGAGAGGATCGGTCACCCCGATGATGAGGCGAGGTGAGGCCGTGGTGCTGCCATCAATGAACTCACCTTGGCGAGCGCGCACCTGGAGGACGGTCGCGGCGATGGGCGATCGGACGGTGGAGCGTTCGATTTCCGTTTCGATGGATCCGAGTTCCGCCTCGGCGAGTTGGATGGTTGCGGCGGAGGAGAGGAGCTCTGCCTCAAGGCGCGCGACCTCGGAGGCGCGGTCGGCCGTTTCCTCGGCGGCGATGGCGCGGGCGGTCGCCAGGGCTTTTGCTGATGCCAGGCGGCGTGACGCTTGCTCGAGCAGCGCTTCCGTGGCGGCTCGGGCGGCTTTCGCTTGGGCGATCCTTGCGATGGAAATGCTTTTCTGTGAGAGGAGCTGGCGCTGGTCGATTTCGAAAAGCGGTTCGCCCTTTTTGACGCGATCCCCTGCGGCGGCGTGGACCTTTACGATGAGGCCTGAGAGCGGAGAGCCAATGTCGATGTTTTCCGACGATGGCTCGATGATGCCCGAGGCGGCGACGGTGTGGTCGAAAGTGGAGCGCGGTGGGGATTGCGGCGGATCGGTCAGGACTCGTTGCGGGGTGGTGTTTGCGATGGATACGGCGGCGTAGATCAGACAGATCACGGCGGCGGCAGGGAGGATGAGTTGGTTGATTTTCATGGTTGAACTAATGGGCGGAGATTGCGGCTTCGGAATCGGAAACGTGGGTGATGACCCCGTCGTCCATGTGGGCGATGCGGTCCGCGAAGTGAAAGATGCGGGAGTCATGGGTGACGACGAGGACGGCGCGGTCCGCCTGCATCGCCGATGATGCCAGTAGCTCCATGACGTTTTCCCCGCTCTTGTGATCGAGCGCGGCGGTCGGTTCGTCGCAGATGATGAGGCGCGGCTCGTGGACGAGGGCGCGGGCAAGGGCGACGCGCTGCTGCTGGCCGCCGGAGAGCAGGCGCGGAGCGGATTTCGCCTTGTCGCCGAGGCCGAGGGTAGCGAGGACATCGGTGGCTTTTTTCACGGCTTTCGAGCGGTTCATTCCGGCCGCGAGGAGGGGGATTGCGGCGTTTTCCGCAGCGGTAAGCGAGGGGAGCAGGTTGTATTGTTGGAAAACGAAGCCGAGGTTTTCCCTGCGGAAAAGGATCTGATCCCGCGCCGAGAGTGCTGCGAGGGATTCCCCGAAGAGATTGACCGTGCCGGAATCGCTCCCTAACAGCCCGGCGATGATCGAGATGAGTGTGGTTTTCCCGCAGCCGGATGGACCGACTAGGAAGGTCATTTCACCTTTGCCGGCGGTGAAATCGACGCCACGGAGGACTTTCACCTGGGTTTCCCCTGCGCCGAAGGATTTTTCGATATGGTTGCAATGGACGGCGTTCATTGGGTGGTTCCTAGTTACGAAAGACATCGGCGGGTTGGAGTTGGAGGACTTGGCGGAAAGACAGTCCGGCTGCCAGCACGGTGACCAGTCCGATGGTCGCGCAGCAGATCAGCGTGACTTCCCAAGGTAGGTAGAGGCCGCGGAAGAAGGGCAGGTTTTTGGCAAGTTCCGTGGTGGCGACCACCATCGCGGTGCCGATGCTAAGGCCAAGCACCACCACGAGGCTGGCTTGGGCGGCCATCATCCCGGCGAGCTGCGGGTGGGTGAAACCCAACACCTTCATTGTGGTGAAGGCGCGGGCGTTTTCCTTCACGAACATCAGGAAAGTCTGACCGGTGAAGGCAATGCCGACGATCACGCCCACGATGATGGTGATGTAGAACAGATTCGGCACTCCCTGATCGGAGTAGTATTTCCAGCTCGCGGCTTCGAATTGCTCGCGGGTGAGGGCTTTCCAACCGGTCGCCTGTTCGATCCGGCGCGTGACCTCGGCGACGTTGGCACCGGCCTTGAATCGAGCTACTACAAACGTCGTAGATCGAGTTTCCGCGCGATTCAGCCGCATGGCGGTGGTATGAGACACGTGGACGATGGGAAAGCCGGTGAATGGCGGGGAGGCCTCGCTCACGCCACGTAGGTCGAGCCATTCATCATGGACGCGGATCTTCATACCGCGGCGGAATTTCTCACCGGGATACAACAGCGACATGCCTCCTGGATCGATGACGGCGGAGTCGCGTTGATAAATTTCGGTAGCGTCGCCTTGTTTCATGATTGGCTCGCCGACCCGGCTGCCCTCGGGCACGCCGATCAGGGTGATGGTGCTGAGTTTCCCGGATTCCGTGCGGGCGTTGGTATCGACCTTCAAAAGCGGCAGCGCCCAGTCCACGCCGGCGAAGCCGCGCACAGTTTGCACGGCTGTGTCCTTGAGAGGTTTGGCCTGATCGAAGCATTCGGTGTCCGGCTCCATCACCCAGAGATCGGCTTCGCGGACATCCCGGATTTGTGAGCCGGTCATGCCCAGGAATGCGACGAGGAAGGAGGCTTGGTTCTGGGTGAGAAAGGCAGCAAGCGCGACGGCCAGGACCATGGTGAGGAATTTTGCTCCATCGTGGCGGAGCATTTTCAAAGCGAGCGCGATCACGGTTTTCCTCCTTTCGCTTTGGGATCCACGCTGCCGAGTGCCTTCAATATCAGGCCGGTGAAGACGCGCGTCATTTTCCGCCAGTTCACCGATGGGTCGAAGGCGGAGCGCGGGCAGAGTCCGTCGAAGGTGGCCATCATGAAAATGGCCGCGTCGCGGGGCTTGATTTCGGGATCGATTTCCTTGCGCTCCTGGGCACGACGGATTAGAAGTTCCAAGCGGTCAGTCATCACGCCGTAGTGGATTTTCAGGGCTTCCGCGACCTTCGGGTTGACGGCGCCTTCGGCGATGACCTGGTTGAAAAGCACGAACTCGCTATCGTCAGTGAAGCTTTCAAGTGTCACCGTGACGAACTGATCTACCATACGGGGAAACGGGGTGTCGGATGGGATGGCGGCGAAGATTTTCTCCATTTTTGCGCGGTCCGCATCGATCATGGCGGCGATGATGGATTCCTTTGAATCGAAGTAGCGGTAGAGCGCACCTGGGCTCATCTCAAGGGCGGCGCAAATGTCGCGCATCGAGGTCTGGTGAAAGCCTTTGGCGGCGAAGCATTGCATACAGACGCCGAGAATCTGCTCGCGGCGGGCTTCGTGACGGTCTGGAGTTTGGCGTGGCATGGTGGCTGAGAACGAACGTTCGCTATTTCTGGACGATTACAACAAAAAAGAACGAACGTTCGGACTTTTAACGGAAGACATCTGCAGGCCGGAGGCGGATGACCTTTGTCAGACCGAAAGATGAGGAGGCGATGATCACGATCAGCATGAACGCGGCGACACCCACTGCGGACTGCCAAAAGAAGATAAAGTGGCGGGTCGGGATCTGGGTCAGGGAAAAATTAAAAAATGCGGCGGAAAGTGCGCTTCCGAAGGCGGTTCCGATGAACCACACGAGCACCGCCTGTGCGGTGACCATCCCGATAAGCCGCATGTTCGTAACGCCGATGGCTTTGAGAGCGCCGAATTGTTTGAGATTCTCGACCGTGAACAGATAAAAGGTCTGCGCGGTGACAACGAGACCAACAATGGTCGAAACGAAGATGGTGATCCCGAAGTTGATCGGGATTCCGGTGTTGTTGAGAATGTAGCTAACGGATGCATCCTGGAATTCCGCAGTGGTAAGGGCTTTCAGGTTGGTTTCCTCCTCGATTTTTCGCGCGAGTGCCGCACTGGTGTGATGCCCGGCTTTCCTCGGGCGATTACGAAGGAAAGCTGCTGCCGCTGCCGCCCTTGGAACGAAACCGCCTCCGAGTAGCGGGCGTGGATGATAGGAAATGCGGCGAACGCGGGAAGTGCGTCCGAGATGCCGACGATGGTGACCTGGTTGTCGTTCAGCTCTATGCTTCGGTTGATGCGGAGGGGCTCGCCGGGAAAAAGCAGGAGATAGCCGGCCTCGTCGATCACTACGGAGTCCGGCTTGAGGAGATCCCGCCAATCGCCCAAGACCATGTTGCGCGGTGCTCCTGCGAGGGTGGCTTCGTCGAGACCCATCACGGTGCACGCGGCGAACTGTCCGGTGGGAGTGCGGGCGATAGGCAGCCCCTTGAAAAGACGCACTGCGAAATCAACTCCATCCACGCTACGCACCCGCACGAGATCGGTTTCCTTGAGCGGTCTTGTCTGGTCGAAATAATCGGTCTTCGGCGCCATCACCCACACGTCTGCGTCCGTCACGTCGCGGATCTGGTTTCCCGAGCGTTTGAGGAGGTTTGCGAAAATTGATGTCTGGTTCTGCAGAAGGAAGGTCGAGAAGGCGACAGCGAAGATGAGACCGAGATATTTCGCGGTGTCGCCAACAAGCATACGGAAAGCAACGTAATTCATTTCGTGGATTGGATGGAGTTCAAAAAATGACCGTTAGTCATTCAATGGTAAAAAAGTAAACGTTATTCGTACCAGGTTGCCTCAGGAAAAATTTCATCACGGATGCGTAGATCAACGGCATGGGTGTCCGTTTCCGGGGAGAGCGGTTTCCAGCCGAATCCATCAAGCAGGGCATCCTGATTCTGGCGGATGATGTTCACCGAGGTGTGGATGCCAGCCATGATATCCATCTCCGGGATCTGGGACATGATATGAGTCCCTACGGTGATCGATGCCATAGCGAATGCGATCTGCTCCGGGGAGACCTTTCCGCGGGGAAGATCGCCGGCTTCCATCCCGGCATGCACCACCCCCGTCATGGCGCGAAACGTACGTGCACCGGCACGCGCATGGTCTTTCTGGTGTAACTTGGAAGCCTTTTCGAAAAAAGAATTGGAAGTCATCATCATCTCGATTTTAAAATGATCGGGGTTCGAGATCATGAAGTGGCAGCAGGCAAACCCGATGGCACTTGCCCGTTCGCGGGTGGTTCCGTTGAAAAGCGCAGCTCGCTCAAAGAGGATCGCACGCTCTGTAAGCGACTGAGTCGCAACCGCAAGCCCGAGATCCTCCTTGGACTCGAAGTGCAGGTAGATCGTCCCTTTTGAATACTCGATCGCTTTGGCCAGATCGTCCAGACTAAACCCCTGATAGCCTTGGCTGAGCAACAGGTGCCGGGCGTGATCCAAGATAAGCCCTTCACGGATTTTCCTTTCACGATCTTTGCGACTCAGCGTTGGCGACGACATTCAGAAAGATGTTAGTAGTTTATGACCGTCGGTCAAATCTTATTTAGGATTTTCAAAACCAAACGTAAACCGAATGCTTAAAAAATCCTCTTGGTCGGTGTACACCTCCAACAGTGGTGCCTGTTTTTCTGACTCTGGCCATGCGATCTGAGTTCCTCTTGTCTCCGCTCAATCTCTCAACCGCACGGTGAAGTGCCATGCCGCCGGGGCCGGGCCGAAGTGCACCACTGAAGTGACCACCGGCTCCAGCACCACTCCAGCTGCGTCAAAATGCACCACTGAAGTGATTACCGGCTCCGTGCCTCCAGACGGGGCAAAATGCACCACCCAAGTGATCCCCGGCTCGCGCAGCTTGTGCGACGGATTCCAAGAGGTCATTGCACCGATGCTCGAACTCGGATTAAGCGCCCAACGCATCTATCAGGATTTGGTCACCGGGCACGGTTTCGGCGGCTCCTAT
>JBBRIB010000002.1:0-23288 GCA_038221745.1 Verrucomicrobiales bacterium | reverse complement strand
ATCACCATCCCGGAGCGCGGGGTCTCCCTTGGAAATATCAAACCGGAAGTCTTCGGTGCGCTCCAAGTCAGCATCCCCGGTGCCTTCTGGGGGGACATCCTTGCCTTCGTCACCATCGGCGCGGCATTCATCTTTTTCCTCCTCCGCGCCATTGGCCAGCACTCGGTCTATCCGAACCGCGATCCCCGCATCCTCGAGTCCGCCAACCTTTCCAACTGATCTTCTTTCCTCTAGCACATGGACCCATCCCGCGACAATCCGATCCTTCGCTTCACCACTTTCTTCTGGGGCATCGGCACCTTTTTGATTTTTGCCATCCTGCTCGCAGCGATCTGGGTTTTCACCAAGTCTGATCCTGCCACGCTCGAAGACGCGGCTGGCAAACCACGCTACGAAACCCGCAAGAAAATCGAGGCGGCCCAAGCGGCGAATCTGACCCCGGAGGCTCTCGAAAATGCGATTGTCAAAGTCTCGGCCCAGCTCGCGGCCTCCAAGCCCGTCGCCGTTGAGAAAGCGGAACAACTCGTCCCGGGTTCGCCCACGGCTTTGAAAATGGCAGATGCGCCGAAAGTAGATACCTCCGCCATCGATGCGCCAACCGCAGATGCCGATGCACCCATTGACCCGGCAGTGATGGAAACCGGCAAGGCGCAGTTTCTCGTTTGTGCCGCCTGTCATGGCCAGAATGGTGAAGGCGGCCCGATCGCGCCCCCTCTCGCAGGTGCGGAGTGGGTCACCGGCCCGATTTCAAACTTAATTCTCATTCAGCTGCGTGGCCTCCAAGGGGCCATCACCGTCAAGGGCGTGGAATACAACATGCCCGGAGGCATGGCTCCGATGGCCTATCAGACGGACGATCAGATCGCTGGCGTACTCACTTACATTCGTAATAGCTTTGGCAACAAGGCATCCGCCGTGAAGCCTGATCAGGTCAAAGCACTCCGTGGCGAAGTCGGTAAACCCCAGATCACCGCGGCGGAGCTCATCCAGCCTTAATCTTTCAATTCTCATCATGTCCGCCGCCACTCCCAACACCCCAGCCCAAGACGCCTTGCTCCGCGCCGGGATCGACCGTTCATTGCGCCATCCGGTGATGTTTTTCCTCACCAGCGGTGCCGCGTGGCTCGCGGTTTCGATTGTTCTGGGAATCATCGCCTCGGCCAAGGTGCATAGCCCGTATTTTCTCTCCGAGTGGTCTTGGACCACCTATGGCCGGATTTCTCCCGCCCACATCAATACCTTGATCTATGGCTGGGGATTCCAAGCGGCCTTCGCGGTGATCATCTGGTTGATGGCTCGCCTTTCCCGCAAAGAATGCACCTCCGCAGGTGTCATCCTTGCGGCTGGCCACGTATGGAATCTTGGAGTGGCTCTCGGTGTCGTAGGGATCCTCGCAGGTTTCGGCACAGGTCTGCCGTGGATGGAGTTTCCCGCCTTCGCCTGGCCAGTGCTGCTGGTCAGTTATTTTGTGATCGTGATCGGTGCGTTCATCCAATTCCGGGTCCAACCGGAAGGCCATGTCTATATCTCCCAGTGGTATCTGTTAGGCGCGATGATTTGGTTTCCCTGGGTATTCATCACCGCGAACACCTTGTTGCATTTGCTTCCCGGCCATCCAGTGATGGCGGCTGGCATCAATGCTTGGTATAAATCATCCCTCATCTTCCTCTTTTTCACCCCTGTGGCCCTCGGCACGGCTTACTATCTTGCACCCAAGGTGACGGGCAAGCCGGTCTTCAGCTACTCATTGGCGAAGCTCGGCTTCTGGTCGCTCGCAATCATCGCCCCGTGGGCTGGCATGCAGAAGCTCGCGGGTGCTCCCATTCCTTTCTTCCTACCCTACGTCGGCGCCGCAGCTACCGTCCTGTTTTTCATTCCGGCGATTGCCGCCTCGGTAAACATACTGCGGACGATGATTACTTCCAAGGAAGCCGTGGCGGCGAGTCCTTCCCTTCGCTTCACTGCGGCAGGCATGGGCGGCCTCGTTTTATTGGCGATCGCGGCAGTGGTCTTGAACCTGCCCAACTCCACCTTGCCCCTCACTCAGTTTTCCATGTCAGGATATGGCTTTGAAATCCTCGCGCTTTATGGCTTCTTCAGCTTCGTAATGTTTGGTGCGGTCTATTTCATCGTCCCCCGTGTCACCCGCCGCGAATGGTTGTCACGCCGCCTGATCACAATCCACTTCCTGTTCTCCGTTTATGGGATCATCACCGTGGCTCTCGTCGCTCTGTTTGGTGGACTCCAGCAGGGAATCGGCCAGGAAGATTGGATCCAACCCTGGGCAAACGCCGCCACCCGCGCTTTTCCCTACGCAGTGGCCACCACCATCGCATGGTGTTTCATCCTGTTCTCCAATATCTTTTTCTTCATCCACCTCACCCTCATGTGGTTGCGCCTTGGGCGGCGCAGTTCACATCCCACCCTGCTTGGCACCCACCACCACTCGGGTAACCCCCATGGTGTGGATGGTGATATCGAGGACGCTGGCCCTCTCCACGGTGCCGCCCATTGATCCAACGTTTCAGACACTTCCCCAATGAGCCTTCGCACATTCATTCTTGGTCTTTCCGCAAGCTTCGGTTTCGCCTGGTTGGCGATCATCGTCGTGCCATACATCAAAATGCGCAATCTTGCTCCCATCACCCTCTCCGAGGAGACTGATGGCGCGACCGGTATTTTCCATCCAAAACGCACCGGCCGCATCGTCAACGGTGCGGAAGTCTATGCGGAAAATGGCTGCTACCTCTGCCATACCCAGCTTGTGCGTCCCACCTACGCGGGCAATGATCTCTATCGGCCCGATTGGGGTGGCCTCAAGGCGGATCCTGACCGTGGTGATACCCGCCGCGAGACGAATGCTTACGATTTCTCGGATGAGAAATTCGCACAAATCGGTGTCTCACGCATGGGGCCGGATTTATCGAACATCGGGCGCCGCGTGGAAGCCATCTACGCCGTAGGGCAGGATCCGACCCAGTGGCTTTACAAACATCTTTACAACCCGCGCTTGCTTCCACAACGCTGGAAATCCACCTGCCCTCCCTCTGCCTTTCTTTTTAATGAACGTAAGGTGCGAGGAAATCCCTCAAGCGATGCTCTTTCCTTGGGCAATGACCCGACAGTCGAAATTGTCCCTACCCCGGATGCCAGAGCCTTGGTTTCCTATCTCGCTTCAATGAAAAAGGATCAGCCCGTGCCCGCCGTCCTGAACTTCGGCCCGCCCAAAAAGTAAAAGTCACGGTTGAATTTTTCCTCTTCCTACCTACTCTCAATCATGTCAGCGCCTAACAATAATCCAGATCTGGATGAAAACATCAACGTGACCGAAGCGCACGCCCGCGTCGTCCGCGAGGCTGCCGCCTGCGCCCGAGAAAAGCGTATCGTCGAAAATGGTATTGAGCCGATTTCCCTCTGGGCCTTCGCTGCTTGTGGCCTCGTCCTGCTCATCGCCGGCGGAGTCCTCGGCGGCGCCGGAAATCTTTTCGCCTACAGTGCGACGTTCAAAGAAGGCTACGTCCGCTCGACCCCTCCAGGTCTGGCGGAATCCGGCCCCAAGCCAAAGCCCGTCCTCGCCGCACTCAGCAGCAGAGGGGCTAAAATCTATTCCGCCAAGTGCGGTGGTTGCCACGGCCCGGATGCCAAAGGCAACGGCTCCACCTACCCTTCCCTCGCCGGTTCCACCTGGGTCAAAGGCGAGACCGAACTCTTTGCGATGGTGGTCCTCAACGGCCTGGTAGGCCCGGTGAGCAGCGGCAAAACCTACGGTGTGATGCCGCCCCAGGGAATCGGCATGTCTCCTGAGGATCTCGCCGGTGTGATGACCTATCTGCGCAACAACCACGGCAATGCAGTCGGCGACGTGGTGACTACCGAGATGGCCAAGGCCGCCATTGATATTTCCGCCGCCCGCCCGAAAGCAGGCAACATGGTCACTGCGGAGGAACTCACCGCAGACCATTTCAAAGCTCTTCCCGGTGCCGTCCTTGCGCCGGATACCATGGTCGATCCCATCACCCTCGCGCCTGTCAAAGCGCCCTGATCCCTTTCCTTCCTCTATTCAACCATTACCACCATTCGTTCTGACTTCTCGATCAAATATTTGAAATCCGTCCGAACGAACCACTCCAAGCTGCTAGATATTCCATGAGCGCTCACGCCAACACTCACGACGGGAAAGATTCCCACCACGATGATCATCACCACGAACATCATCAAAGTTTCATCTCAAAATATGTATTTTCCACCGATCACAAGTGGATCGGCATCCAGTATGGCATCACCGCGCTGCTGTTCCTCGCGTTTGGTTTCTACCTGATGATGGTGATGCGCTGGAGTATCGCATTTCCCCACCAGCCTCTTCCCGAGTGGATGGGCTGGATTTTTACGGACGGATGGAAAGCGCGCTGGCTTCAAGACGGTAAAGTCACCGGTGAAACCTATAACATGTTCGGTGCCATGCACGGCACCATCATGGTCTTCCTCGGAATCGTGCCTCTCGGCTTCGGGGCCTTTGGAAACTATGTTACCCCACTCCAGATCGGTGCTGTTGACATGGCATTCCCTCGCCTGAACATGGCCAGCTACTGGATCTATCTGGTAGGTGGCCTGATCATGTGCGGCTCCTTCTTCATGGAATCGGGCGCAGCCAAATCCGGTTGGACGAACTACTCGCCCCTTGCAGGATTTGCCGATGGCCAGATCGTCAACCAATGGCTCGCTGGTCAAACCCAGTGGCTCCTCGGTCTGATTTGCCTGATCACCTCCTCGTTGTTAGGATCGGTCAATTTCATCACCACCATCATCAATCTACGAGCGCGCGGCATGACATGGATGCGCCTGCCCTTCCTCGTCTGGGCCATGCTTGTCACCGCCTTCCTTCTGCTGCTGGCTTTCCCACCGCTCGAAGCCGCCGGCATCATGCAGCTCATGGACCGTGTGGCGCATTCCTCCTTCTTCATGCCTTCCGGTTTGTTTACCAAGAGTGAAGGACTTGCCGACCTGTCCGGCGGTGGCTCACCGCTCCTTTATCAGCATTTGTTCTGGTTCCTCGGTCACCCGGAAGTCTATGTGTTGCTCCTTCCGGCGTTCGCTTGTGTGAGTGAAATCATCCCTGCGAACACCCGCAAGCCACTCTGGGGTTACAAGTCCATGGTTTACTCGGTCCTTGTGCTCGGATTCCTTTCCTTCGTCGTCTGGGCACACCACATGTACATGACGGGAATGGGTGCCGCCGTTTCCACCTTCTTCCAAACCACCACGGTTTTAATCTCCATTCCATCGGTCGTTATCATCACCGCACTGTTGATTTCACTTTGGGGAGGCTCCATCCGTTTCACACCGCCCATGCTTTGGGCCTGTGCATTCATTCCGATGTTCGGTATCGGCGGGCTCACAGGCCTGCCGCTGGCCTTCAACCTTGCCGGCCTTCATCTCCACGACACCTATTACGTCATCGGTCACTTCCATTACATCGTCGCACCGGGCATTCTGTTCGGGTTCTTCGGTGGAATTCTCCACTGGTATCCGAAAATCACGGGCCGTTACATGAGCCGCAAGCTCAACCACCTGCATTTCTGGCCAACTTTGATTTGCATGAATCTTATCTTCTTTCCAATGTTGATGCAAGGCATGGCAGGATTTCACCGCCGTTGGTATAATGGAGGAGATGCCTACATGGCAAAAGCGCAGGACAGCGTCAACGTCTTCGGTAACACGGTTGCCCAAAACATCGATCTGAATATCCTCATGTCGGTGGGTGCCTGGGGAATGGCGGCGTTTCAAATCTTTTTTGTAATCAACTTGTTCGGGTCCTACTTCTTCGGTAGAAAAGCGAACAGTGACAATCCATGGCATGCCACCACCCTCGAGTGGGCCACTCCCACACCTCCGCCCCATGGAAATTTCCTCTTCGAACCCGTCGTCTATCGTGGGCCCTATGAATACAGCAGGCCTGATTGTGATGATGACTATCTCCCACAATGGATCGAGCCAAAGCGCAGCGAGCCTTCTGATGTGCCTTCGGAGCAGCCCTTGGCCAAACACTAAATCTTTCCAAGTATTCTCGATTCAACATGGAAATTCCATACATCGTCACTCCTCGTAAGGACACAGGTCTTCACAATTCCAAGATCGCCATCTGGCTCTTCCTCGCTTCCGAGGTGATGCTCTTCGGTGGGTTTTTCTCGGCCTATGTCTTTCTCCGCATCGGCGCGGATTATCCATGGCCCGAGCGGACACTTCCGGTGCTTCCCGGCTTGATCAACACCTTCGTCCTCATCGGCTCCTCCGTGACAGTGGTTTTCGCATGGGCGGCGTTGAAAATGCGCCAATGGCGTAAATTTCAACTGTTCATGGGCATCACCGTTTTCTGCGCGTTGATCTTCATGGTTCTCAAAGGTGTGGAATACAATGTGAAGTTCCAACACCAAGCGGTGAGGCTCCAGGACTTCACTGTGATGGAAGGCCACCTCGGCTATGAAAAAGACGGTGGCGAATATGTGCTGGATCACAATGGCAGCAAGATTGAGGAAAACATCATCTACATAGAGGCCTCCAAGCTCACCTTCAGCACAGTGCGTTTCCACAAGCCGTGGATCGAGGAATTCCTCACCCGGGCGGAACATAAAAAAACCAGAATCCTCCTTGCTGAGGATGTGACGGCCGTGACTGACGAAGGGAAGGAAAAAGTCACGCTCGCCAAAGCCGGTGAGCCACTCAGCGTTGAGCTTCTCAACAAGATTCAAAAAGCCCATCTTGCTGCACGCAGCCACAACGGTGCCTACCGCACTGCGGCTCTCCGCCAGGAATGGAAGACCGCCAAGGCAAACAATCCAGGTAAAAAGGATTGGCAACTTACCTCCACCGTCAGCATCGACAATGTCGCTCTCGCTCCCAAGCTTCTCACCGAGATCTCGACCGTGGCTTTCAAGGTGGATCCTCCCGCTTCCTTTGATTTCAAGCCTCGTGATATCAAGGAGGCCGATGGGCAATCCCGCCTGCGGGACGATACCGTGGTCGATGGTAAATTGCTCGACAGCCCGATGGTCTTCCATCACGTGGACGCCATCGATTTCCAACACCTCGCCATGAAAGCCGTGAAGAAGGGTGTCGATCCCATCGTCGCAATCGAAGACTCATGGCTGATCAAAAACAGCCCCTTCGCCAAAGAGGTATGGGTCTGGCATCAAAAAGAAGTAGCCGCGCTGGAAGCAAAGCTTCTCAAGGACTACGGCACCACAACCGATAAAAGTGGCAAGGTCATCGCCAGACGCGAGCCCACCGCCAAAGAGCGCTACCGCATCGGTTGGAAAGAACTCGGGAAGAAAGCGGAGGACGAAGGCCGCGCAAAACTTTCCACAGTAGAATATCTCACGGAAGAGTTCATGGGCCCGAACTATGTGGCCCGCGGCGATGACACCTTCCCCGAGTTTTCACTCCCCCGTGAGCAGGTCAGCTTCGCAGCAAAGTTCACTCCCGCTTGGAACACCTACTATGCCCTCTATTTCACCATGACGGGCCTTCACGGCCTCCACGTCATCGGGGGTGCGTTGGTGCTCGCATACTATCTCTTCTTTGGGAAGAAAATGTATCTGGAAAATCCCGAGTGGCTCGCAAACCGCGTCGAAGTCGGCGGTCTGTTCTGGCACTTCGTGGATCTTGTCTGGATCTTCGTTTTCCCCATCATGTATCTGATGTAACTTTAAAAAATTCCTAACTTCCACATTCCAACCTAATCATTATGGCCGATTCTCCCGAAGCGATTAAAAAAGCCGTCCGCACCTACCTGTTTGTCGGTGGACTGCTCTTCCTTGGAACCATCCTTACCGTGGCCGTCGCCGTTGTCCCTGCCTTTGACATCGGCGTGCACGGATTTGATAAGTGGGACTGCATCCTCGGCCTCGCCATCGCAACCACCAAGGCCACCTTGGTCGCGTATGTTTTCATGCACTTGAATCATGAGAAGAAGGCCGTTTATTGGCTCTTTGGCTCCAGCTTCATTGCCGTCACCAGTCTCGCGGCACTCACGGCGTTTGCTTTTTGGGATCCGATTGCTGATAAATTTTTCTATTCGGGTCATTGAATTGTTTTGCTTTCAAGCTATTGTTCCCACATGTCAATCAGAGGATTCCACATCGTTTTTGTCACCGTAAGCAGTTTGTTTTGCTTGTTCCTCGCGGTATGGGCCTTTTGGTTGGTTCCTGAAGCTTCCACCATGAGCACCGTCGCAGGAATCATCGGCATCCTTGGGGTTCTCGGGATGCCCATCTACGGCATCTGCTTCTGGCGCAAAGTTTCCAACATTCATATTTAACCAAATACTTTTCACAAAATGAACATGATCCCTCTTTTCCTCAGTTGCTCAACCTGCCGCGTCTCAATGATCGAGGGCGGTGGTGATGCGGCAGGCTGGTCAATCTTTTTTCTTCTCGTAATCATCCTCGCCATGCTGGGTGGAATCGGATTTTTCATGTTGCGCATCGCCCGCCGGGAAAGAGAGAATTTTGATCCCTCTCTGTCCGATGATTATGTCCCGGCCTCGACCCTTTGAGGCGTAAGTAAAAATTCCCCATTCAAGTCATAGAATTTAACGATGAGTCCTTCCAAGTTACTCGGCATCCCGGAAAATTTCTCCGCCCACGGTAGTCAGGTAGATCACATGATGGATGTGGTCCATTGGTTCATGATCGTCCTGTTTGTCGGTTGGACCTTGTTTTTCTTGTACTGCCTTTTCCGCTTCTGGCATAAGAACAGCCCGAAGGCTTCCTATGAAGGGGTCAAGAGCCATCTCTCCAGCCATTTGGAAATCGGAGTCATCATCATCGAAGTCGTTCTTTTGTTTGGCTTTGCGTTCCCCCTGTGGGCCGAGCGCGTCGATAGTTGGAAACAGGTTCAAAACCTCGATCCGAGTCGTGTCCGCGTCGTCGGCTATCAATTCGGCTGGATTTATCATTACCCGGGCGCGGACAACAAATTCGGTCGTAACGATCCGCAACTGATTTCAGGGTCCAATGATCTGGGAATCGATTATACCGATCCCAATGCCCAAGATGATTTCACCAGCCCGATCCTCAAGATTGCGGTGGATAAACCCGTCGTTCTCAACATCGGCACCAAGGATGTGATTCATAACTACCACATCGTGCCGATGCGCATCCAGCAGGATGCCATCCCCGGTCGTGAAATCCCCATGTGGTTCACGCCGATCAAAACGCTGGAAACCTCCATCGTTTGCGGCCAGCTTTGTGGTGAGGGTCATGCCAACATGGTCGGCTCCATGGAAGTGATCACCCAGGCGGATTTTGATGCTTGGTTCAAGGGGCAAACTGAAGGTGCTCTCAAGGCCAATCAGAAGCTCGCCTCCAACCAGCTTTGAGGAAAGAAGAGCCCCATGAGGTTCACCGAGATCGATCATGATGATTTCCGCAATCTCCTCGTCGAGATCGCCAGGACTCATATTCCATTCGGTAAATTCGGCATCAAGGCCTACCCACCCTCCGGTGTGCCGATCTTTGATTTACCGCCTGAATATCTCAGCTGGTTCAAAGAGCGTGGCTTCCCAAAAGGCCGCCTCGGTGAGCTGATGGCAGAAGTGGAATCAATCAAATCCGTGGGCATGGATTCGATTTTTGATCCCATCCGCCATGCCAAAGGCGGCCGCTATCCACTAAGAGCGCAGCGCCGGAAATCTTTTGATTTCGAATGATTCTAAACTCGAGCCAATTCATTCCCCCAGGAATTTGCCGGATCGGGGTTTTGTCTGGCGGTTTTTTCTGCGGCGGCGCGGCGCTCGGCGGTGATGAGCGCGGGGGTGAGCGCGGCGGCTTGTTGAGAGGTAGCCCAAGTTTCTTATCGTGAGGCTGTAGCCATCGATTTTTCAGGGATTCGTTTCTTAAGCTAATACAAAGTAGGGTTCATTTCATTTTCAGTTCGAGTTCATTTCAGGACAAATTTTCGGGCGGGGCAGGCTTTTTCCAATCGATCCCTAGGCGTTGATAAACCAGCGCTTGCTCGGCATCCGGGCGGCTGGGCTTTCGGATCTCGTTGAGGCGCCCGTCCTCCAGCGGCAGTCGCACAGTCACAGCCCAAGTGCATCTTTCGACGCACTGACAAACCAGCAAGCCAGGTTTTCCATGTAATCAGGGCGTAGGTTTTGGGGCGGAGAAATGGCGGGAGGTCTCGCGGTAGTATCGGCGTTTGATGGAGCTGGCTTTCGGGAAGAAGCCGGGGCGGGCGGATCACCAGCAACAGTCGCAGACTTCCGCTTCGGTGACGAGGAGCATGTCTGAGATGATGGAAAGCGACGACGACGAAACGATTTTGAAAGATCTTGGCATTGCAGAAATGCTGCGTTGCCGAGTCCGCTATTTCACGGATGTGGCCTTGATCGGCGGCAAGGAGTTTGTGGGCGAGGCGTTTCCTTGGGCGCGGGAACAATTCTGAAGAAAGCGGAAGGATGGCGCGAGGAAATTGGAAGGCGAAGCAGCGGCAGCGGGTGGTTCCTTGTGGAGTTTAAGGGATTTAAGGATGGGGGTGTAAAGACATCAGAATCCAGACACCAGACACCAAGGATCAGTGACAAGAGAAAGAGACTGAAGACTAGAGGTGACTCTGGGGAGTCGCGGTTTCTGTTCGGACCTGAGTGAATGGGAAGAAGAGCGCGGTATCAGCGCGGGGCTTTTTCGTTTCATTGGCACAGCCGCGAGACGCGTCAGCCACATGGGAGGCAGAAATCATGAACAGTCCTTTTATAGAACCTCCTCTTATGAATCTTTTCGGCGGTGATAGAAGGAATGCTCTCTAAGGTGTCGGGAAAATTGACCAGTCCCAGATCACTTAGGGAGTGGATAGGGCGTGGATTCCAAAACGCTTACCGATGAATCAACCAATGCCGAAGAACACCAACTTGGAACCAACCCGCTTCCCAAGGAACTCGCATTTCCTCCCAGCGTGAATCCCAGCGCGGATCCAGCTTTCAAGAGGCGGTGAAGCACCCCTCGATGAAGTTGCGCAGCTCTCAAGGGCCATCATCTTCAGAGACTGTTTCATCCCGCTGATAGATCGGGAGCTGGCGATAGGGGACGGTGAAGGCGAGGGTCATCAGGGAGGTTTCATAGATCACGCTGGCTTCCTTGCCTTTCCATGAGCCGTCCTGACGTTGTGTTTTCAGATAGGTGTCATACATCCACGAGGCATACTCCGTCCAATAGCGCCCGCCGATCTGGAACATGCCTTGGGAGTTATAGTAATTCCCATAAAACTCGAATTGATCGCCAGGAAGCTCACGGAATACTTTCAACACATACTCGGCGGCCAGTATGGTTTCCGGTTTGCCATGTTCGCCGCAGAGTTCGAGGCAGAGCAGGCCCATGCCGGTGAGGGACCTGGCGTGGCTTTCGTAGTCGGTATAGCCGAAGCTGCCGTTTTCCTTGTGTTGATGGCGTTTCAGGTAGGAAACCGCACTGAGGATGGCTGCATCGGGAACGGCGGCACCGTTGAGCTTGGCGGAGCGCAGGGCCATCAGCGCCCAGCCGCTGCATGAGGTATCACTGTCTTGCGAGCCGGGATGGTAGCGCCAGCCGCCCGTGTTGCGCTCGTTTTTCTTTACCGCTTGTGCCCTGAGAATAAGCTGGAGGGCCTTGGGCAGGGTCTCATCGATTTTTTTCTGGCGGCTTGGTTCCACCATGCCGCTCACTTCGGATAGAAAAAGTGTGGCAATGTTGTGGGCATACATCGGGCCGGTGCCGGCGTGGCCTTTTTCGTAGAGTCCGTCCGGCTTTTGACTGGCGAGAACGAAGTCGATGCATTGATTGATCGTCGCCGCATATTTCCCCTCGGTGGGGAGGTGGCCTTTTGAGAGAAAGGTCATGCCGACCAAGGCGGGGATGCCGGTGGAGTCGCCGTATTTCTCGGGAAATGATCCGTCGTCCTTCTGGCTGCGGGCAAGATAATCAAGGGCGCGGTCCACGGCCGGATCCACCCGGTCCCGCCATTCGGCGAAGACAGGATCCAAGCCTTCCTGCGCGGTGAGCAGAGGAGTGGCGGTGATTGTTAGAAACAATAACGCACTTGCTTGGAAAAACTTACCGTATGATTTCATCATAAACATTCTGGGTAGAGCTTGCTATTTATCAGACATGCTTTGGAAATAGCCTTTCACGAGTTCTCGGTATTCCTCGGGTACTTGATCGGTGCCACCTGCCGCGACGTCCGAGCTGAGCGTGGCTTGGATTTTCTCCCAATCCGCGAGGGAGATCCCCAGTTTTGCGAGCTCGGGCGGGACTCCCGGATCGGGTTCGGGCGGGCGTTGGGTTTGCGGTGGTTGATTACCGGCTTGGGGACTCGGCGTGGCAGGTGATGGGGCTTGATTGTGAGGTTGGGCGGATTGCGGGCGGCCCTGAATGCTCGATCTGGCAGATTGGGCTGCTTGTTGGAGGGCCTGGGCCGCTTGAGCCGCCTGCTGCGCGGCTTGAGAGGGTTGGTTGTTTTCACTGGCGCGGGAGGCTTGCAGGAATGCTTCGGCAAGAGCTTGGGGCGAGGCCGGCGCTTGCTGGGGTGAGGTTTGTTGTTGCGCCGCTTGCTGGGCGGCTTGCGATAGCTCAGCGGCGGCTTGTTCGAGCGCTTGGGCGCTGCGCTCGAAATTTTGCCGGGATTGTTGATGTTCGTTGGCCGCTTGTTGTTGCTGCCCTTGTTGGGCTTGCTGCGATGCTTGCTGGGCCTTTTGCGCGGCCTCGTTGCCGCGTTGCTCGGCCTGCTGCAGGTTCCCGGAATCACGGGCTTGAGGAACGGCGGCAATTTCCTGAGAGAGCGCTTGCGCCTGCTGGGCTTGGGATTTTTGGAGGGCTTGCAAGGCTTTTGAGGGATCACCTGCGGCAAGAGCCTGCATGGCTTCTGAAACGTTTTTCTGGCGCTCCGCAAGTTGTTGGAGGTTCTCCGCGGCTTCGAGGTTTTGTGAGGCGCTTGGTGCTGAGGCAGTGCCCGCTTGCGGTGGCGGGCTTTGAGCGAGTTGCTGCGCTTGTTTCGCTGCTTCGTCCAATGCAGTTTGGGCTTGTTGGGTGGCCTCGGCGGCTTGTTTCGGAGCGGCGTTGGTGATTTGCGCTTTCGCTTGATCCGTGGCGGCGGCGGCTTCGGGGAGGCGGTCCGCGAGTTCGCTACGTTGTTGGCGGGATTGATCAAACTGTGCGGCGGTTTCCTCTGCGATTTCCGTTTGTTCATCTACAAGCGCCTGTTTAATCGCCTCCGTAGCGGCTTGAGATTTGGCAGTGTTTGGATCTGCCGCTGCTTTGGCCTGTTCTTGCAATTGCTGTTGGGATCGGGCCATTTCTTCAGCTTCCGCAGCGAGCTTTTTGGCTTCCTCAGCCTGTTGTTTGAGTGCTTCCGCAAGTGCCTGGGGTTGTTCCTGGAGTTCCTGGCGGATTTGATACTTCAGTTGATCCTGCTGTTGTTGCCATGCTTGCTGCGGATTTTTGTTTTCCTCAGTGGCTGGCTTTTGGGCGAGTTCTTCGGCTTGGCGGGCGATTTCCTGCTGCCGCTGGGCAAGATCCTGCAGGCGGGCGAGATCCTGAATCTTTTCATTCTCTTGATTCATTTTCTCCTTCAATTGCTCCAACTGGCGGATCGCTTCCTCGGCTTGGTTGCGGGCCTCGTCGATTTTTTGCTCCCGCTGCGGTTCTTCATCCTGAAGGGGGGCGTTCTCCATGTTTTCGCGGCTTTGCTGGATCTTCTCCGCCGCTTGGGTGAGCTGATCCGCGAGCGGGGCATGGATGCTTTCCTGCATTTCTTCAGCGAGCTTGCGGGTGTCTTGCCGGGCTTGCGCGAGCTTTTCCGAAGCCTCTGTCAGGTTCTTGAGCGCCTTCTCAGACTGCTCGGCCTTCTTGATTTCCTCGCGATGCCAATCCATTCTCTCCCGCGCTTGGCGGACTTCCTGGATGGTCTTGTCGATTTTTTTTAAAGCACCTTCATGTTGTTCCCGCAGCTCCTGGCGGGCGAGCGATTCCGCGTTGTCATCCATTTGGATTTTGATCCATTCCGAGTAGCCGATGCCCGGCCCGGCGAGTTCCGTGGGCTTTCCATCCCGGGCCTTGATGCGGATTTGAAAATCCCGCTTGCCTCCAATCATGGCGATCAGACTGCCAACCGAAAGAGACTGACTACCGCGATACCTTGGTGGCTTGGAGTCCTGCAAACGGAAGGGAAGATCCTGTGGTAGAAATGATGTGAGACTTCCATGATCATTGATTTCCACCTCCACTTGATGCAAAGAGAAATCCTCAATCACGTCATAACGAAGATTGATCAATTCATCACGGCGAAGGCGTAACTCCCGTTGGCTGGGATTGAGTATCACGATTTTCGGAGCCGCGTCCTCGAGGATCTCAATGCGAAAGGCTTGGGTGGCGATTTCCTGACCCAAGCGGTGTTTGAGGAAAACAGTGGCCTCACTCGTGCCGGGGCTATCCATGGTCCATTTGAAATCCAACTGGCTGACACCTGAGGCGGTAGTGAGTATTCCATCCGCCAGAGTTTTCCCTGACACCTCGATCCGGGCGGATTCGATGGCGGTATTGGCGGTGCAAGCAAGCCGGAAGGATGAGCCGCTGCCGGCGGATACCTGAGGGCCAAGTGAGCCTATTTCAAGAGCCAGTCCCAGATAGGCGGGTGCCTCAATGGTGAGTTTGGTATCCGTCAAAACTGGCAGTGGCCACACCGTGACAGAGAAGGCATCGCTTTCATTCTTCCCGGCCCGGAGGTGGTAGCGGAAACTTTTACTTACGGGATTGAGTCCGTAGTTAAACTTTCCGTTTGAGCCAGCAAGGTTTTCCTTTGCGGTTTGGCCATTGCCCCAATCAGTGAGCAACTCCAAAGAGGTCTCCGGCCCGCGGTAGTTGATCTCTATTTTCAAAGAATCCCCTTCGAGCAATTCGATTGATCCGGGTTTGATGGTGAATGAAACCGCTCCTGCATTGCCAAGCGTGGAGAAGGGTGAGACCGCTCTCGCTAACAATCGCGCCGACTGCTTGGGCCACACCGCTAACAACAATCCAAGAACCAATGTCAGCGCGATGGCCGGGCGGCGCCAGCGTGCAAGGGTGCTTACTGTTTTCACTTCGTGGCGCATGTCCACGGAAGCCGCGTCCAAGACTGCCGCCTTACGAAGTTCTGCCAACAGCCCTGCGGAAACACCGGCCTCCTGTCCTTGTAGCTCAAGCGTGGTGCTGATGCGTTCTTGAATCTCTGGGTGTCTCATTTCAATCCACCGCGCAAGCTGCACCATCGAGATTTTGCGGAACAACGGCGCGAGCCCTCGTTGTGCTCCTATGAAAATCGCAATGATCCAGCCTCCAAACAATAGCCACCGGACAGGCGCGGCAAGCGGCGAGAAAATCCAATCCACCGCCATGATCAAGAGCAGGCCCAGTAGAGCGAGCGTTGCGATGATGAAAGCGGCCCGCAACCATTGGGTTTTACGGATCTGCTTGAGCAATTGCTGCAATGATTGATCGATGGAAGCTTCGTTTGGCTCTTGATTCATTGGTTTTTCCTTTCAGTAAGTTATGGCAAGCCGCATGCGCGGCGCAGGACCCACTCCGCAGTGAGTGCGAGTGCCAACAAACTCAGCACCCATACATTGTCCCAGAGCGAGGTTTCGCGGATCTCCTCACGTTGTGATCTATTTCCCAGAAAGAGCGGCGGCAGGCTTCCAGCGTTTTTAAGATCCACCACCTTGCCGCCTGACAAACTGGCGATGGTCTCCAACAAAGCAGGATTCAAGGTGGTTTCCGCCATCTCCACCGGGCCGCGCGAGCTGACCAGTTGAATGCGGGTGCTTACCTCCTTCAAGCCATCGGCTGCTGCGCCGGTATCGACTGCGGGGCCTTTTAGGCGAATCTGATAGTTCCCCGCCTGTTGGATGGCGGCGGCATCCGCTTCATAGAGGCCGTTGGATTTCTCGATTTCATTCAGCTCCAGCGTGCTGACCACTTTCCCATCCTTGAGCAATTCCGCCTGGATCCTTGCCCCGGCCACAGGCGCCATCTTGGCATCCCGCAGGCGGGCGGTGATGATGATTTTATCATCGGGAGTATAGGTGAGTTGGTCGGTCCCCAGGCGCACCTGCTTGCCACCCGCGCGCAAGGTGGGTCCTGCACCCCAGCGGACAAGATTGCCCCAGAAGCGGTGGTGAAAAACGTCCCCGGCTCCTTCTCTCAAGCGCCATGTGCGATCGGTGAGCAGGAGCGCCACTTTTCCTTTCCCCGTCTGGCGGGTGACCAGCAGCGCGTGCTTCGCTTCCTGTTCGCGCTTCTTTGAGAGATCTTCAAGTGCCTTATTGAGGCCAAGACTCGAGGCGGCGCTGGTGGATTGGTCTTCGGGATAAGCGGCGGTCAGTAAAACTTCCGCGCCTTCCTTCACTTTGGAGGTCGGATGACGCCATGAAACTTCGGGGAAACCCGCCCACATTTGTTCGTTGCTGCTATTACCTATGGATTGCTGGGTGATAGGGTGGGATTGCCCTTCTACGGTTAGATTCCAGCGGAACGTTTCCGGGGCCGAGCTGAAGTATTCACGGTTGGTCCACTCCATTTCTACGGGGACCAAGGCACGCGCCTCGGCGGAGACCAGCGCGTGTGGCATCGAGCGTTGTCCGGCCACCATCACCAGAAGTGCGGCCCGCTCATTCACACAGCGTGAGATGATTTTCCATGTCTCATCACTGATGGAATCCCGCTCGACGTCGCCGAGAATAATCACATCAAACTTACGCCACTCCTCTTCACCGGTTGGCAGCTGAGTGGCTTGGGCTTCGCCATAGGGGCGTGTGGCGGAAGCGGGAATGTTCTGATTCTGCTGCTCCTCGATCCGGTCCGGGTGAAACAAAACATATTGGAGGTGGACGGATTTATCTCTGCCGTAAAACAAGTTTCGTAGATAACGGAACTCCCAGCGCGGGTGACTGTCGATTATCAGGACATTGGTCCGGGCATCGGTGATGGAGGTTTCAAATGCCCATTGGTTGTTATCATCAAAGCGCTCGCCATCGAGCTTGCCGATCTCGATTTCATAGTCCCCCACGCCGCCTTCCTTGGGCAGGTGAATGAAACGTAAATCCTCCCGGTGATGGTCCTGAGGAATCTCAACCACGCGTTCTTCCAAAATCGTATCACCCTGGCGCAAGACGACCTTGGCTTTCCGGCCCTTGTATCCATCAAACTTCACTTTGGCGTTGATGCGCATGCGATCTCCCAGATGGATGGCTTCGGGAGCGGAGACGGAAACCACCGCAGCATCGCGCGGCGGTTTTTCAGTTCCCACGGCCAGCACACCCACGGGTGCATCAAGGATGCCGAAGCGCCTTGCGACGTCTTCCACCCGCTCGGGGCGATTGTGGCGGCCATCACTGGCGAGAATCACGCCGGCCAGCTCATCGGGCGGGATTTGCTCCAACACATAGTTCAACGCACCAGCCAGATCAGTGCTATCCGCCCAGCCTGCCGGGCTTTCAGATGTTCCCTCCTGCACACTTCGGGCGGCGCGGATGGTGCGAACTTTCAGGGTCTTTCCGAGTTGCTCCAACACCTTGGCATCGGCGAGGGCTTTTTCCGCCAGTGCGATCCGTGGCGCGGTGGTCCCATCATCCTGTAGATGCATGGAGGCGGAATCATCAAGTACCACCACGACTTGGCGTTGTGGCTCGCGGAGGGTTTTTCTCACCCACGTCGGCTCGATGAGAATCCATAGTAACAAGACGGCAGTGAAAATACGCAAGGCGACAATGGTGCGGGCACGCCCTGGTGTGACCGCGCCGCGTTCATAGCGGTAGAGGAAAACCAGGAATTCCATCACCACCGCGGTGACGGCGGCGGGCAGCCATAGCGGCCAGGTCGGGCAGATTCGTATCCATTGCGAGAGCAAAGCCAATGCTCCCCATAATAATAGAAACAGAATAATACAACGTCCTGACAATTTCATCGGGCTTCTCCTCTCCATACCGTATTTTCGCCGAAATCCACCCGCACATCTTCGGCGGTGCGGCGCGAGCGCGACACCCAGCGGGCGAGGATGCTTTCCAGAATCAAAAACGTTGCCGCTGCCAGTGCGAGCCAGCGGGCGATTTCACGTCCGAAGCCCTTTCCTTCCAGGACGTTCAAGAGATCTTTTGCAGATTGCGGGATAATGAGATCCGCCCGACTGCGCAGCAGGGCCATATCTTGCTCATTCATCGGGGTGAATGAACTTTCTTCGGCATCCCTCATCACGGCGATGGGGATTTGGCCGGCGGCTTTGACTCCCGCCAACTTCGCAAGACGCTCATCCGCTGTGACCTGATAGATTCCCGGAACCGCGGGGCCTTCAATTTTCAATTCTTGGCCGCGTCTGCCCATTTGCAATCCGGCTTGTCTGGGAAGGCCCTTGGGATCGATCACTCGCAGTGGATTGCTTTTCACCAAGGTGGGAATCCATGCATCGCTTGGAATGATTTGGCGCTTCTCGCCGGGTATCGTCCAATAGAGTTTTACGCTCGCTTGGCCCCATTGTTCTTCATAGCGAATTTCGACGGGTTCAGCCTTACCGGCCTCCAGACGAATGCTGCCCAACACGAATTTCTTTTCTCCCTGCCATTTTGCGCGGGTGGCGATGGACATTTGGAGTTTGTCATCAGCATCGGCTTCAAAAGTATAGTCCCCGGAAACGGGCGGAATCAACATGGCATTCCAAACCACGGCGAATTGATCTCCGGGCACGCCTTGCGCGGGTGAATCATTGTTCCACTCAAAATCCACGGTGGCATCGGTGCGCTCCATGATGAATTCATCTTGCTCGTCTTTGACCCGGAAGTATTTCCCCACAAGGCCACCGCCCGATTGTTGGAGGATCACACTGGGACTCCAGAGTGCCTTGACGTTCCAATCCGTGCCGACGCCGGCGGCCCATGCCACGAGCTCGTGAATGAATGGGACAAATGCCCGCTTTGCGGGAAGATTCCCCGCACGGGCATCGAGGGCGCAACTGCTCAGGATCACTCGCCCGCTGCCGTAGAGACGTGTGGCGAGAAAGTGATCCCCGTTGTTGAAAGCAGCCGCCTGCACTCCGTTGGAAGCGCTTTCTCCCAATTTGCGCCAGCGCCTCACTTGGGAATCCGCCAGATCCCCGCCTTTGGTAAACCATGCGAGCGCCTCATGCACAAAGGTGGAGGGCGCTGGGGAAATACCGGCGGCATCCACCATTTCCTCGCCCAAGGGCATGGGCAGGAGAGGTCCATCCAGCCCGCTCCAATTATTATAGAATGCCGTTTCACTGCGTGGTCCTGCGATGATCATCAGGCCGGCTCCATTCGCTACCTTTGCCGCAACTCCGGAAGCGAGGGCTGCGGGTAAACGGGAGACATCTGCTAGTATAATGACTCGGGCATTTGCCAGATCTTTGACCTGCACTTGGGATGCTGGAACGACTCTTGGATCCATCATGAATTTCTCAGTCGAGGATTTACCTGATAACACGGCGGATGAAGGCGCGAGGGCGAGAGCGGTGTAACCTGAGGCCCGCTCAAAAAACGAACCCGTGGGATTTCCATCAATAAGTAAAACAGGGAGCTTGTCCTGCACGCGAATCACCCGCTCGGTATAATTATCTATCGCGAGATCATCGTTCGCTTCCACGCTTGCACGAATGATGTGTGAGCCCGGGTTGGTGAAACGATGACGGAATTCCACCGTCACCTGTTGCCCGGGCTGGAGCATTCCCACGGGGTTTTGGCCGATTTTTTGTTGATCGATCTCAAGCTGGATCGGGCCCGGTGTGACCATGGTTTTCCCGCTGTTGGAAATTTCCACGCGGAAGATGACTTCGCGGTCGGTGCCGACGAGTGCGCGCGAGGGGATGCAGGAGAGGATCGCCACGTTGGTGAAGGCGGGTGGTTCCCCGAAGTTTCTCAACAAGAGTTTCGGCATGGCAGGAAGGGCCTTCCATGCTTGTTCAAGTTGGTCCCAGGCCGTAGGTTCATCGAAGCGCCAGCCACTGCGCTGGGCATCGGTGAAGACGATGATTTCCTTGGATGCATTCGTGCCCTGCGCGAGGGCAAGGGTGGCGATGCCGAGCGCTTCATGAGCACGGAAGCTGCCGCCCAAGGGCTGCAAGGAATCGAGAACGCCCAACACATCCGCGCGATGTGTGAGTGGGGCGGCGGTCTTCGCTTCCGGAGCCGGGCCTCCCAGCACCACAAGAAAGGCGGTGCCACGAGGGGACTCGATGACGAGTTGCTTTGCCTCTTCCACGGCTTTCTGGAAGACCGATTTACCACCGCTTGAAATCTCCATGGATGCGGAGGCATCAATGACGAGGGCGATGTCACGGCGGCCGCTGGCTTCGAAGCGGCGCAGGTTGAAATATTTCTCCCACCATCCAAGGCCGAGTGCGGTTAGAAGGAGCAGGGTGGCGACGCCGCGGGTGATCCACCGGGCTTTGAAGCCACCCAACACAAAGGAAGCGCCCAGCAGCGCCACACCCGCGAGGGCGGCGGGTAGCACAAACAACCATGGGATTTTCGAATCAGGTGTTAGAAACGGCCTGGCGATGGCAAGGGCGATGAGGGCGAGCAACAAACAACGCGTGGCCATCAGGAGCAGGTCCTCCCATTCCATTTTGCGGCGGCGCACCGAGATGGTATCGAAGAGGAAGCGCATGGCACCCCAGTCCAGCGGCTTGGCAGCTTGGCGGCGCACCAGATGAATGATGATGGGCAGGGTGATGGCCACCAGACCCGCCAACAGCCATGGATTGAGAAAAAGCATTTTACTTACGCCCTCCCAGATAGCGCAAGAGGGTGTCCCGCAACGGGGTGTTCGTATTCACCGGCACATAGTCGGCGCGCATTTTACCACAGGCGGAATCGATGCGTTTTACGAAGCTCCTGAGTTTCTCCAGATAGGCGGCACGCACGGCCTGGGGATCGATCCGCAGCATTTCCTGAACTCCTTCCAGATCACGAAAGCGTTGGAAGCTCTTGAAGGGAAAGGTGAGTTCTTCCTCTGCCAACAGATGGAAAATCACCAATTCATGCTGGCGGTAATCGAAGTGGTGGAGCGCCTCGACGATTTTATCCGGCTCATCAAACAGATCGCTGATGAGGATCACAAGGCCACGCTTGGGGATGCGCTCGGCCACCTGGTGGAGCACTTTGCCCGCATCGGTATCCTTGCCTGCCTTGGCATCATGGAGTTCCTGTAATATCCGCCGCACTTGGCTGGGGCGGCCCGCGGCTCTCACAAAACCGCGGACTTCGTGATCGAAGGTGGTGAGTCCCACCGCATCGCCTTGACGGATGAACAAGTAGGAAAGCGCGGCGGCGAGGTGCTTGGCGTATTGAAGTTTGGAAACGGCGGTGCCATTGATTTTTGCGGCATGGTCTCCGGTATAGGACATCGAGCCGGAAACATCGATGACCATCATGGTGCGCAGATTGGTTTCCTCAATGTATTGTTTGATGACCTGGCGATCGCTCTTTGCCATCACCTTCCAATCGAGGTTCTTGGGATCGTCTCCAGGTGCGTATTCGCGATGTTCGGCGAATTCGACGGAGCAGCCCTTGTCCGGTGAAATGTGGCGACCGCTGAGTGTGCCGAGCATGCGCCTGCGGGCATACCATTCGAGACGTTTCATCACGCCCATGGTTTCCTCGGGCAGCAGCTTCATGCATTCCGGGAGGTGGAGAGAAGAGGACATGGCCTGACAAATCAAAGTTAGATGACCAATGATTCCTTGGGCGCGAGTGTCTCCAGCAGTTTTTTAATCACATCATCACTATTCACTCCCGAGGCCTCCGCATTGAAGGTGGTGATCACCCGGTGGCGCAGGACGGGTTTGGAAACGGCTGCTACATCTCCGGTGGTGGCGTGGAAGCGCCCTCGCAGCACGGCATGCGCCTTGGCCGCGGTGATCAGGCTGATGCCCGCGCGCGGCCCGGCCCCCCAGCCGACCATTTCTTTAACAAAGTCCGGCGCGGAGGGATCTTTTGGGCGGGTGGCACGCACCAGCTTTGCGGCAAAGTCGATCACATGATCGCCCACCGGCACGCGTTTGACGACGGCTTGGAGCGCGATGATATCTTCGGCAGACATCGTGGCGGTGATCTCCGGTGCGCCGGGGCTTGTCACGCGACGGATGATTTCCCGCTCATCCGCCTCGGTCGGATAATCGACAATGATATTGAAAAGAAATCGATCCAACTGGGCCTCGGGCAAGGGATAGGTGCCTTCTTGTTCGATGGGATTCTGAGTGGCGAGAACGAAAAATGGATTAGGTAATGGTAGCGTGTGCTCACCGACGGTGACATGGTGTTCCTGCATCGCTTCCAACAAAGCTGCCTGGGTTTTGGGCGGGGTGCGGTTGATCTCATCCGCAAGGACGAGGTTGGCAAACAAGGGGCCGTGGACGAAGCGGAAGGCGCGGCGGCCGGTTTCCGGGTCCACCTCCAACACATCAGTGCCGGTGATGTCGGTGGGCATCAGGTCCGGGGTGAATTGGATGCGTTTATAACTGAGATCCAGGGCGCGCGCCAAAGTTGATACTAATAAAGTTTTCGCCAAGCCCGGCACACCTACCAAAAGCGCATGACCACGGCAGAAGATGGCCATCAGAACCTGCTCCACCACTTCATCCTGGCCGACGATCACCCGGCCTAACTCCTTCTTCATTTGGCCATAGACCGCATGAAGCTTTTCCACCGCAGCCGTATCTTCGTTGCTCATTACAGGCCAATACGTTAAGCCTGCAATTTACTTTCAATCATTTTTGTCCAAACAAAAATAGATTTTGAATTCCATTAGAAACATTATTGAAGCGATTTAGCGAGAGCTGCGGCTTCTTCAGTGTTGATGCGGGTGGCGATGCGGGTGGCGATGGAGCTAAGGCTTTTTTTCGCATCCGCGTCAGCCGTGGAGGTTGCCTCCGCGCACAAGGCACGGAGATCATCAAGAGAGGCGGTGAAGTAGAAAGATTTCATCGCTTCCTTGGCAGCTGCTTCATCGGAGCCTGTGATAATATTTATAAGGACCATGCCGATTTCGGGTAAAGGACGGGTGACGATGGCCTTGAGGGCGAGGATTTTATCCGGGCTGGAAGCGCCCTTGAGCATGGTGAGCAAGGTGGCTTCGGCATCCGGGAATTTCACGGTGGCGATGGCTGCGGATGCGGCTTGGTTCGCCCAAGGCTCACGGGCACCCACCGCTTGAAGGAGGGCGGCGAACGAAGCCTTGGTGGGGATTTGGCCGAGGGCGGAAATGGCGGCGATTCTT
>JBBRIB010000001.1:0-25468 GCA_038221745.1 Verrucomicrobiales bacterium | reverse complement strand
ACGATGGTGGGGATGCCCTCGTTTGCGAGGTGGAATGCGCCCGCATCGGTGCCGCCGCTGCGGCGGACGGTGATCTGGTGGGGAATGCCTTCTTCTTCTGCCGTCTCAATGGCGAGACGGGCCAAGCGCGGATTGGTGATGGCCGTGGGATCAAACATCCGGATCTGCACACCACCGCCGAGGCGGCCCTGGCAATCGTAAGACGAGGAACCCGGAGAATCATCCGCGGGCGGTCCTTCCAACACGATCGCGACATCGGGCTTGATGAAATTCGCCGCCGTCTTGGCCCCCCGCAGGCCCACCTCTTCCTGCACCGTGCCACAGAGGATGAGGTGGTTGCGGTGTTGAGATTGGGCGAGGATCTGGCCCGCCTGGATCACCCCTGCCATGCCGACGCGATTATCAAAAGCCTTCGCCATAAAGTAGTCCTCACGCGCCATGGCGGTGAACGGGGTGACCGGTGCGATCGGATCTGCCAATGAGATGCCGAATTGCTCCATCGCATCACGCCGGGATTCCGCGCCGATATCAATATACAATTGATCGATTGTCATCACCTGCCGCCGTTGCGCTTCCGGCAGAAAATGCGGGGGTCTGGATGAGATCAAACCGAGAACCTTATCACC
This sequence comes from Verrucomicrobiales bacterium, assembly GCA_038221745.1. GTDB lineage: Bacteria > Verrucomicrobiota > Verrucomicrobiia > Verrucomicrobiales > Akkermansiaceae > Luteolibacter. The sequence continues at coordinate 24,842 of JBBRIB010000001.1, read as the reverse complement.
ATTGCGGGTGAGTATCTCGACTCGTTGGGAAAGCAGGTTATGCTCCCACCAGCCACCGATTCCGAGGAACTGGATGTAGCCATCATGGGTGATATTCTGCACCATGAAACCCACTTCATCCATGTGACCCGCCACCAACACTCGTGGGCCGCTCCCTGCAATTTCACAAAACACCGAGCCATTTCCATCCGTGGAAAGCTCACCACATTCTTCCAGCTCATCAACGAAGATGGCTCTGACTTCATCTTCATGCCCGGAAACAGAATGTGCCTGAGTGAGTTCTTCCAACAATGAAACCGCTTTCGTTCGCATGGGAAAAATCTGCGGAAAATCCCCACCCCTTCCAAGCTCCATCTTCAGCCGGGCGGTTGATTCGATTTAAGACCTGTTAGGAACCATCTGAAGGAGCCTGCTCGATCCGCTCCACTTCCTTGCGGTGCATCCATCCTTGTAAGTCCGTTCCGGGGACATGGACGAAGAAAAACCCGGCATTTTCCGCTCCTATCTCGACCCTCCGCCCCGCACCCGGTGTGCCGATGGATTCCGCTTTCTCGAATGGAGAAAGCCGGACGGCGGCGTCTTTTACGATCACGATGCCCTGCTGAGCCTCATCACGACGCAGAAACAATACCAAGCCACCTAACAGAAGTATCAAACCCGCAAAGATCACGCTGACCCATCGAAGTTTGCGAAACAAGAGATTGGAACCGCGCAAGACATTGCCCGATAGCGCCATCAGGCCAATCCATAGTGCGGCGGCGGCGGCCATCCATGACCATTCATTGCGGCTCAAGAAAGCCAGCGTGGCATCTGCCCATGGATTATATCTCCCTTTGTCGAACACTGTGGCGGTCTTGCGGGCCAGCGCGAGATTGGCCCGTAAATCCGGATCGCGGGGTGATAGCAGTTTGGCTCGCTCATAAGATAAGATCGCCCGGCCATTTTCACCAAGGCGGAACCGGGAGTTGCCGAGATTATAGAATAGAGACGCACTTGCTCCCCCTTGATCGATTAGATCCTGATAGATCGTTGCCGCTTTGGCATAATCCCCTGATTCAAATGCTGTATTTGCTTCGGTGAATTCCGATGACTCCTCTGCCCGGACGCTTCCCGCGCACCAAAGAACCATGCACGTGACAAACAAAGTTTCAAGAATCAATCGATACATCTCAGCGGGTGGTGGGAGTGAGTGAGTGGAGTGCCTGATCCAATAACTTAAGCCATAGGGGAAATTGTTCACCCTTCACGGCAAGGCGGCTATACTCATGGAGATCCGCCTCCCGGAAGAATCCGACGACGGGAGAATCTTCTGGCAGCCGCTCGCTGACTTCTGCCAGAGTGATTGCCTGAGGTGATTGATTCCACAAAGGACCCAAGCGCTCTTGGATTGCCCGCCGGGCTGCATTGAAGAAGCCCGGCACATCATTGGCTGCTGCGGAAATCCTTGCGGCTTGCAGCGCTTCCTGCAGGGCTTTCTCAGTGGCGAGTTTGGCAAGTCTCTGCGGATTCTCACGATGTTTTCTAAGCCATGAGAAGCCGAGGCCAGCACCTAACATAACCGCCGCGCCTCCCAACAGATAGAAAAACGCGGGGCGCGAAACAAGTGGTGTGAGGGATTTCACCGCAGAGTTGTTTTTTTTCTGGGCCACCAAGCGTTCTTCCGCCTTGGCGATCGGTGGAGCGTCTTGGGAGGCAGTCGCTTCCTTTTGCTCAACCAGATCGTCCCCGGCTACCTGGATTTTTCTATTAGGTATGGTAAGAGATTTATATTCACCCGCTGTGGGATCGAAAAAGCTCATCTCCATCCCCACCTCTTGCTCGCCGCCCTTGCGCGGGACGGCGCTGAACTGAAATTTCTTTGTCCCTGAAAATGAAGCCTCATCGCCGGGAGTAAACTCATCTTTTCCCTCATAGGTTTTCCAATGATTCTCGGGTGTGAGAGCGGGTGCTTTCATGAGCGAGAAATTCCCGGAACCACTCACGCTGGCGGTGATCTTCTGGGGATCTCCCGTCCGCCATTGGGCAGGAATGTCTGGCGATCCGAGTTCAAACTGCCCCACCGCTCCGGAGAAGTTTTCCGGGCGACCGTCTTTGGGCAGCGAGCGCACTTCGATCTCCTGGTCCCTTGACGCCAATTTGACTTCCTTCTCAATGTAACGAGCGTTCATCCGATCAAACGCACTATCAAAAAACGGATCATCAAACGGCCCACCACGCGGGCGGCGGGCGGCGGGGGCGGAGAGATCCCTCACAGCGACGGTGGCATTGAGTGAAAGCGATGCGGGATAGGTGCCTGCCTTGGTCGCAGACATGCCACCATACCAGGTCACGACGAGATAGCTTTTACCGTCTTTCTCCTCGCGTGTCTGCTGAGGCTGCTCAGTGACATGATGGAGGGTGAATGCCTTCCCTTCCGGCTGAATGCCGCTTCGCAACTGAGCCCGTGAATCCGCAGGCAGCCATGCACGGATCCGCACCGGAGCGATCTCTCCCACATAGACATGTTTGCGATCACTGGCAGAGAGTTCGATGGTAAGAAACCCAAACTGATCCTCCGTTTCCGTAGGTTTTTGCGGGCTGGTGGCCGTGCCGGGCGCACCGGATGCCAGGCCTGCGGGCGGTTGTGATGCGCTGTCCGGCAGCACCTTGAGTTTCAGCGCTTGTGTGCTGATGCTTTCGCCCCCCACGGTAAGTTCAATAGGAGGGATCTCATAGTCACCCGGAGTATTGGAACCCACAACATAGCTTAATGTTAGCGAAATGGTCGTTTCGCCATTGATCATCCGAATCTGCTGGCTTTGGCCACGGGCCTGGATGATGAGATTCGCCACATTCGGGATCACGGGTTGAGAGGCGCGACCACCGGTGACCGTCAATGTCAGCATCGCACCAGCGCCCACCTTGACGGTATCCTGGTCCAGTTGGGCAGTCACTTCCGCTGCATGGCTGATAGAAATGCACCCCAGCATCCAGGCAAGACAAGTGAGGGAACCACGGATGAAATGAAATGGCGTCACCATGTTTTTCCTTTCGTTGTATTGTCTTCGCGGGTGTTGTTCGGGCGTTGCGGGATTGGGATAACGACCCGCTCGTCACCCCGCAATGTTTCCAACATTTGGCGCGCCTCTTCCGGTGTCATTTGATCCTTCACCGGGCGTTCATTGCTGATCGAACCTTCCGGTTTTTCTCCATCTTTCTCTTCACCCTCCTTCGCTGGGTCCGGTTTTTCTACGTCCTCGCCGTCTTTGCCGTCTTTTTTATCTTTGGCTTCTTTGGAATCTTTCTCTTCTTTGCCGTCTTTCTTCTCCTCGTCCTCTTTGGGTTTACCGTCCTCGGCTTCCTTTTCTTCTTCGGATTTCTTCTGCTCCTCAGATTTCTTTTCCTGCTCCGAGTCCTTTTTATCCTTTGAATCCTTGCCGTCTTTGGAATCCTTCTGATCCTTTTCTTCCTTTTCTTCCTTCTTTTCCTGATCGTCCTTCTGATCCTTATCGTCTTTAGGATCTTGTGGGTCTTGTTGCTTTTTCAGCTCCTCAAGTTTCTTTTCAACCAGTGCCATGTTATAGTCCGCATCCTTGTCTTTCGGATTGAGCGAGAGCGCATCCTGGTAGGCTTTCACGGATTCCTCCCAAGTTTTGATGGTGGCTTTCGGGTCCTTTTCCAAGGTGCTTTGTCCCGTGCGATAGAGCGAATTTCCCAAGTTATAGTAAGACCGCTGCTGGAGTGAAAGATCCTGGGTTCTTAAAGCGGAGCGCAAGGCTTCCGTAGCTTTTGTGAAATCCCCCTGCCCGTAGGCGACGGTGCCTTGATTATAGATTTGCCGAGGGTCTTTTGCGGTTGAAATCGTTTCTGCGGCTTGCCCACGCGTTGCCGCGATGAGGCACGCTCCACAAAGCAGGCATGCCAGCGCCTGAGAGCCTGTTTTCACCCGCCGCGCAGCCGATACCAACGGGCGGGACGCTTTGGATCTGTGACGATCCATTATGAAAAATTCAAGCAACAACAGGATGATGGCAAGGCCCAGCGGCCATTCAAAGCGCTCCAGCGGGATGCGCTCCAGTCTTTGGTTCAAATCGCTTTTGGGAACCAGCCGGAGCCTTTCCTGATAGATGGTGTTGAGTCCTTCCGCACCCCGGCCGAGGGGGGCGTAGAGAGCCCCGGTGGCTTCCGCGATTTTCTTGAGCGTGGATTCATCCAAGGTGGTTTTCACCACCGCCCCGCTCTCATCCCGGACGCTATCCATTCGCCCGTTGCGCAGACGGACGGGGATGCTGGCTCCTTCCGGACTTCCCACACCGATGGTGTAGATGGACATGCCTTTCTTGTGGGCTTCTTTCGCGGCACCGATCACCGAGCCTTCGAGATCCTCGCCGTCTGTTAGCAAAACGAGGATTTTAAAATTGTTCGCATTTTCATCAAACAAGCGCTCGGCTTCTTTGATCGCGCTGCCAAGATCCGTGCCTTGCCGTGGAATGAGATCGGTATCGAGCGCATTGAGGGATTCTCGGAATGCATCATAATCCAAGGTCAGCGGGCAAAGTGAGAAGGCGCTGCCGGCGAAAGGAATCAGCCCCACGCGGTCACCTTCGAGGCGGGCCACGAAGTCGATGATGCCGAGACGGGCACGTTCCAGTCGATTGGGTGTCAGATCCTCGGCCAGCATGCTGCGGGAGGTATCCACGGCAAAGAGAATATCGATGCCTTTGCGTTTCACTTCCCGCCATTCATAGCCCATCTGCGGGCGGGCGATGGCGGTGAAGATCATGAGGATGGCGAGCAACCACAGCGCACGCTTGAGGTTCCTGAGTTTTGGAGAAAATCCTTCCGTAAGCCGCTGGCGGAAGCGTGGATGCACCCACTTCGAGAGGTCCGCATCACGGCGGCGGTCGAAACGGATGAACAACGCGATGAAGGCCGCGCAAATGATCAGGCCCCCGAGAATCCAAAGGGGTTGCGCGAAGTGAAGTGAATCAGTTTGCATGGCGTGATCGATCAACAGGATTATGGAAGCCTGCGCCAGCGAGTTTGGCAGAGGACTTGTTCGACAAGTAGAATGATAAGTCCGGGGACGAGGAAGTAGAGGAAAAGTTCATCGTATTGTTGATACTTCTTGAGCTTGCGGGTGGTGGTCTCGAGTTTATTGATCGACTCATAGATTTTCTCCAAAGAGCTGGTATCGGTGGCACGGAAGTATTGGCCGCCCGTAGTGGCGGAAACCTCTTGGAGCACTTTCTCATCAATTTCAACTTTCACACGCTGCAAGTGGGTCCGGCCAAACTGATCCCGCACGGGAAATGGAGCCTCGCCCATGGTGCCTGTCCCGATGGTGTAAATCTTGATTCCGAGCGCCTTGGCCGCCTCTGCCGCAGTGAGTGGATTCACCGCACCCGCGTTGTTTACCCCATCGGTAAGCATAATGATGATGCGGGATTTTGCCTGGGAATCCTCCAGATGGCCTACGGAAGAGGCGATTGCGGAGCCGATGGCCGTGCCGTCCTCCACTTGGCCGATTCTCACATCACCGAGGCGTTTCGCGAGCCATTCGTGATCCATGGTCATCGGGCCGACGAGATAGGGCCGCCCGGCGAAGGCGACCATTCCGATCTTATCGTTCGGACGCTGGCCGACGAATTTACCGACGACATCCTTGACGGCTTCAAGCCGGTTCACGGGTTTTCCTGCGAGTTCGAAATCAAGGGCTTCCATCGAGCCTGAAACATCGAGTGTCAGTATGATGTCAATTCCGCTCGCTTCGATCTCGGAAGATCCCTTGCCAAGGCGCGGACGGGCAAGAGCGAGGATGATCAAGGCGAGACCGAGCAAGCCAAGAAAGGCCAGGAATCCCCCGACTTTTGAACGTGAGCGGGCGCCGATGTTTTCCGCATCGAGGGTGCTGGGAATCCGCACCGCATTCGGAGTGCCCCAGCGGCCTTTCCAGAAGGCAAGGAGCGGCAGGGCGAGCAGCAGGAACAACAGCCCCGGGTGAAGAAATGAGAAGTTTTCCATCAGGCTTTGGGGGCTTGGGGTGGAGGGGGAAGCACCGGCGCGGAGCTGGCGGTGACGAAGCCGCGGGCAGCTTGGAGGAGTTCATCACGCTGGCTGGAGCTGAGATTGATTCCGGCGAATTTTGCAAGATCACATGACTTTAAAAACAAGCGGAGGTGATCACTCTCTTTGCCCAAGGGCGATGAGACATCGTTGGCAAGTAGGTTCAAAAATTCCTCGGTGGTGCGGCGGGGAGCGACGATGCCGAATTGCTCGGAAATGAAGTGCCGGACGGTTTGCGCCGCTCGATTGGCGAAGTCTTCCGCAGTGAGTGCCTCACGGGTGGTGGCAAGCTCGGTGAGCGAGGCAAAGGCGATGGCGAGAGGAGACTTGCCCGCTTTTTTACGGGACCGCCTTTTCAAAAAATACCAGACAATCGCGATGACCATCAAGGCACCGGCGACGGCCAGGCAAAGCCCGAGTGGAAACTTTTCAGGAGCTGGGATTTCCACGAGGTCGCGGGGGCCGCGGATGTCTTCCTCGGGCGCTTGGGCGTGGAGACGAGCTCGCGTGAGCAGGAGGCTCACACAGCAAATGCCGTGGAAAAGACGAAGTTCGAACCGATGATAAAACCCTGACATTTTCAAGAATCAGCCTGTGCGCTGGCGGCGCGAACGAAAGAAGGCCATCAGCTCCGGCATCCAGTTCTCGCCATTGATGAATTCCAACAAATTCACACCTAGCGAGCGGATGCGGGTGGCCGTCAGTTCGCGGCGGGCGAGTGATTGTTTGGCGTAGGCCTCGCGCACTTTGAGGCTTCCGGTATCGAGTTCCACGACTTGGCCGGTCTCCGCGTCCTGCACACGGATGCGGCCGATGTCCGGCAAGGTTTCCTCCCGAGGATCGGTGACGGAAACGGCGATCACATCATGGCGGCGGTTGGTGACCTGGAGTTTGTTGCGAAGCTTGGCCATCTTCTCCTCGAAAGGAGCACCAAGGCAAAAATCCGAGACGAGAAAGATGACGGATTTCCTATGGATGACCTGATTGGCAAAATCCAATGCTTTGGTGATATCCGTGCCGGAGCGCTCTGGCTGGAAAAACAAGGTTTCGCGAATCAAACGCATGATATGCATACGGCCTTTCCCGGGTGGAATGTATAACTCCACCTGATCCGTGAAGAGGATGAGCCCCACTTTATCGCGGTTACGGATGGCTGAGGCGGCAAGTACGCCGGCGGCTTCAGCGGCGAGTTCCCGCTTCGAGTCCGCGACCGAGCCGAAGTCCGAAGAGCCGCTCACATCGATCATCAGCATGATGGTGAGTTCTCTTTCCTCGGTGAAAAGCTTCACATGGGCCTCACCCGTGCGCGCGGTGACGTTCCAATCGATCGTCCTTACATCATCACCCGGCACATAGTTGCGGACCCTATCGAAATCCATGCCACGGCCTTTGAAAACGCTGGCGTAGCGGCCTGCCAGAGAATCATCGACGAGCCTGCTGGTGCGGACCTCCATCCGCCGGACGCGACCGAGGATTTCCGCCGCGCGGGCTTCATCCTCCACGCTGATGGGCGTGCTTGGCTTATGGGGAATCATGGCACGGGCAATTCATCGAGAAGGCGCGAGATGATTTGTTCGCTGTTGAGTCCTTCCGCTTCCGCCTCGTAGGTGACGGTCACGCGGTGGCGCAGGACATCCATCGCCACGCTCTTCACATCATGCGGAGTAACGTAAGCGCGGCCATTGAGAAAGGCGTGGGCGCGGCTTGTGAGAGCCAGATTGATCGTGGCGCGAGGCGAGGCCCCCACGCGGATGAGCGGCTTGATGTGTACCCCGTAATCGTCCGGCCTGCGGGTGGCGTGGACGAGGCGGACGATGTAGCGTTTTACTTTTTCATCGAGGTAGAGGCCATTGACGACGGTGCGTGCCTGTTGGATGGATTCCAGACTCACGATGGGCTGTGGCACCGGCATTTCTTCGGTGGTGCCGGCAAGATCAAGCACGCGCATTTCCTCCTCCTCGGTCGGGTAATCCATGATCACCTTCATCATGAAGCGATCAAGCTGGGCCTCCGGCAGTGGATAAGTGCCCTCTTGTTCCAGGGGATTCTGAGTGGCGAGAACAAAGAATGGAGATGGCAGGGCGAAGGTTTGCTCGCCGATGGTGACCTGCTTTTCCTGCATCGCCTCCAACAAGGCGCTCTGCACCTTGGCGGGGGCACGGTTGATTTCATCTGCGAGGATGAAATTGGCGAAAACCGGCCCTTGTTTCACACGGAAGCGGGCTTCACGCGGATCGTAAATTTCCGTGCCCACGATATCGGCGGGAAGCATGTCCGGCGTGAACTGGATCCGATTGAACTTGGCATTCACCAGTGAGGCGAGGGTCTTCAAAGCGAGGGTCTTGGCGAGGCCCGGCACGCCCTCCAACAAGATATGCCCTTTGACCATGAGAGAAATGAGCAGGCGATCAACCAGATCATTTTGGCCGATGAGGTAGCGGCTGATTTCGCTGCGCAGCGGATGAATCCAGTGGGAGGCCTCGCGCACGAGCGCCTCGGCATCGGCGGGAGGGTTGGGAGTATCAAGGGTCATGTAGTTTAAATTGCGTTGATTCGAGGGCGCTGGACGAGTGCCGAGACACCACGCCCACCTAGCGGCGAAGGGGCTTCCACTCGTCTAAATTTGAGCGGGGTTTGCCTTCCCCGGCCAGAGTTTGGGTGGAAGCGGCGGCGCATCCAAGTACCAACTCACGTGGGTCGCGACGGCTGATCATATTCGTTGAAGATGGAGAGGTAAATTGCTAACCGCATACTGGAAATTTTTGTATGAGAGTTCATTGATCTGCCCTTCGACCTCATAATTACCGATATTCGTATCAATTAAATCCCCGTGACACGGTCGTAGATCACATTGTCAATCCACTCCATCCACCGATTCGTTTCCATCCGCACCTCACCCACTGAACTGCTAGTGAGGTGAACCCACCCCCGAGGAAATCATCGCTCGCAAGGAAGAAGTCAAGGCTCCCCTCCTTGCGGTCCTCGAATCTTGTCGCTCCCGCCCTGCGGAATTTACCGACCGCCCCAAGGCGAAAGTATCCGTCGCCAGTTGGGTTCTCAATCAGACGGCCGAAGTCGCTTCCACAACGGAAAAATAAATGACGACCCTTGAAGGCTGATCTTTGGCAGGAAGACCCGGCAGCTGAGAAAAGAAGGGACCTAGCGATTGCCACCGATCAAGCTTTCGAACAATGGCCGCCACGTGGGCCAATCGTGGGTGCCGGGGATCCATTTTTGTTCGGATGGGTTGAGGAATTCGCGGGCGAAAAGGCGGTTCGATTCTGCAAGCCGATCTTCGGTACCACAGCCGAGGAGGACTTTCGGGCGCTTGCCGCCGATTTGCCAGTTCACGCGAAGTCTGAGCCAGAGTTTCCGGGTGAAATCCCTCTCGTCCGCCACGCCGGGTTGCCAATTTTTCAAGTTTCCCGCCGCCGCGATTTCATCCAATGCTTTTTCATCCCCGACAAAGGGCGAGAGCAAAATGATCTCATCCACTTCATCCGGGTAATCCACCTCGTAGATCAACGCTCCCAAGCCGCCCATGGAAACTCCCACAAGAGTCAATTTTTTTACCCCTGAGCGGCGGGCCGGTAGGATCACATCTTCATGCAGCCGCTGGGGCATCGAGCGGTTCAAGTAGTAGCTCAAATGAAGATCCGCCGCCACCAGACGCGCTTCTGGCCAACGTTTGCGGGCAATTTCAAAAAACCCTTCGCGCTCGAATTCCTCCACCCGGCTCCAGCGCCCCGGCAAGAAAACCACCATCTCGCTGCCACCCATTTTCCCTCCTGTCAGGACGGGCACAGGCGATGGAGTGGAACGAGGAAGAAGCCCGCAGGAAGGCAGGACTGTCAAAAGGAAGCCGACCAGAAATTTCATTTCCCGACCCTACACTTGATCGGCCTTGAAGCACGAAATCATGACCAAAATCCGCCAGGTGAAATTTCCGCAGCTTGGTACTGGAATCTTGGCCCACCACTTGCTTAACTTCCGCCCACAGGAGCGCCTTGCTTTAGGATCACTTCCAAATCGGGTAATCTTGCAACGGATCCCAACCACATGAATCGCCTGCGTGTCTTAAAACTCGGCTGGGAATTTCCTCCTTTGATCAACGGAGGTCTTGGGGTGGCCTGCCTTGGCCTTTCGCAGGCACTTGCTAAATCCGTGGATCTCACCGTCCTCGTCCCGATGTCCTCACCTGAAGCCGATTTCGAAAAATTCACCCTGCGTGGCCTGAACCAGGTGCGCATGGAAGAGATCGAGATCGCAGAAGACCGTTACCGCTACCAAAGCTTTGCCCAGGTCCGCCAGATCCCGGTTTTTCTCAATCCCTACGAAGATGGTCAACTTGCGCCAGCCTCCACCCCCATCCCGGAAAGCTCGGTCACTTTTCAAGAACGTCTTTTCTCAAAAACCTCCCGTGAGCAGTTGGAAGTTTTCAAAATCGGCGAACTTTACGGACCTAACCTCGGCCGAAAAGTCGTCGAGTTCTCGAAAATCGCAGCCAAACTCGCGTTGTTAGAGGAATTCGATATCATCCACGCCCATGATTGGATGACTTTCCTTGCCGGTGTCGAAGTCAAGAAAGCGACGGGGAAACCTCTCGTTCTCCACATCCACGCCCTTCAATACGATCGCTCGGGCGCGGATGATTTCGGGTGGATTTACGAGATCGAAAAATACGGCATGGAGCAGGCCGACTGCATCATCCCCGTGAGCCGCTATACCGGAGAAATCATCGCCAACCACTACGGCATCCCGGCTGCGAAAATCCGCCCGGTCCACAATGGTGCCGAACCTGTGGCTTCCTTTGCCACCAAGAAAAAGTTTCCTGAAAAACTCGTCCTCTTCCTTGGGCGTCTCACCTCACAGAAAGGCCCGGAATTTTTCCTCGAAACCGCCGCCCGCGTCATCGCCCGATATCCAAATGTGCGCTTCGTTGTCGCCGGCACCGGCGATAAACTCCGCCCGCTCATTGAGACAGGTGCCTTCCGCGGCCTCGGCAGCCACTTCCATTTCACAGGCTTCCTTGATAAGGAAAAGGTTCACGATCTTCTTTCAATGACCGATGTCTATTGCATGCCCTCCGTCTCCGAGCCCTTCGGCCTCTCCGCCCTTGAAGCCGCCCAATTCGGCATTCCCGCCGTCATCTCCAAACAATCCGGCGTGGCAGAAGTCCTCAAAGGTGCGCTGCTTGCCGATTACTGGGATGTCGAACTCATGGCCAAACACATTTATGATCTCCTCACCGATTCCGACCTCCGCGCCAACGTCGTCGAGCAGGCCAAGCACGATATCGCCGCCTCCACCTGGGATGCGGCTGCCGCTAAAGTGCTGAAAATCTATCAGGAAGTCTCCAGTTAGTTTGCTCTACCCACCCTTTTCCGCCCAACCCATGCCCGACGTTTGCCTCTACTTCCAAGTGCACCAGCCCAACCGGCTGCTCCCTTATGATTTCTTTCGCATCGGCGAGAACTCCACCCATGAGGATGATGCGCTCAATGCCTCGATCCTCGATAAAGTCGCCGAAAAATGTTATCTCCCCGCGAATGCGATGTTTCAACGCCTGATCGAGGACAACCACGGGCGCTTCCGCATGGCTCTTTCGATCAGCGGCACACTCATCGAGCAGATGCAACGCTTCCGCCCCGATGTGCTGGAGTCCTTCAAGAATCTCGTCGCTTCCGGCGGCGTGGAACTTCTCGCAGAAACATATTATCACTCGCTCGCCTTCGTTCATTCGAACAAAGAGTTTGATCGTCAGGTGGACATGCACCTCCAGCTCATCGAAGATATCTTCTCGGTGCGCCCGCGAGTCTTCAGAAACACCGAGTTGATCTACAATGATGCCATCGCCGCCAAGGCCGAGACCATGGGCTTCGACGGCATCGTCGCCGAGGGCGTGGCCCGCAACCTCAACGGCCTTTCGCCGAATTTCCTCTACCGCGCCCCGGAAACCGCCCGCATCAAAACACTCCTGCGCAACAGCCGTCTATCAGATGATCTGAGCTTCCGCTTTTCCGATCCAAACTGGAGCGAACACCCGCTCACCGCCGAGAAATTCGCCCGCTGGCTCGCAGAGTCCGATGGCGATGTGGTCAATCTTTTCATGGACTATGAAAACATCGGGGAGCACCAATGGGAGGACACGGGTATCTTTGATTTTTGGAAGGCTATTCCCGAGGCGATTGATGATGCGGGATTGCAATGGGTCACGCCCTCCGAGGAGGTCGATCTCTATCGCTCTTCCCATTCTTACAGCAGTGCGTTACTCACTTCCTGGGCCGATGCCGAGCGCGATCTATCGGCTTGGATGGGCAACGTGATGCAACAGGAAGCCATCGGCAAAATCCACAAGCTCGAACAGAAGATTCTCGCCGTAAACGATCCCGAACTTACCCATACATGGGCGAAAATGCAAACTTCGGACCATTTCTACTGGATGGCAACCAAAGGCGGCACCGATGGCAGCGTGCATCGCTATTTCACACCCTATCCAAGCCCTTATGATGCCTATATCTATTTCATGAACGTGCTCGCGGATCTCCAAATCCGGCTGCGCCGTGCACGCGAAGCCAAGGGCCTCAGTTCATAGTCTAACGATCCAATATGGCCTATCTCGCCTTTCTCGCCTTTTTGATCACTGCGCTTATCATCCCGATCCGTGCGGCTGATTTTAAAGTCTCCGAGGCAAGACCCATCGTGAAATCCCCTGCCATCAACGAGGCCAGTGGCCTCACCGCCTCGCCAAAGGACGACTCGTTCCTCTGGGCCATCAATGACAGCGGCGGCACTGCGGATCTCCACCTGCTCAAGAGCGATGGCACGGACTGCGGAAAAGTCACTATCACCAACGCCAAAAACGTGGATTGGGAGGATCTCGCCTCCTTCACCCTTGATGGGAAATCCTATCTCCTCATCGCAGATACCGGAGATAACGCTTCAGCCCGCGAGTTCTGCACCCTCCACATCGTCCCGGAACCCAAGCTCCCTGCGGCAGGTGAAAAACTATCAGGCACCGCCACCAGCGCATGGAACATCGACTTCAGTTACGAAGGAGGCCCAAGGGATTGCGAAGCGGTGGCGGTGGATTCCATCAACCGAAAAATCATCCTTATCTCCAAACGCACCTCACCCCCGGAAATTTTCGAACTGCCGCTGCGGGCACCGCAAAAACGCGGCGAGATCATCGCCAGAAAATGCGGCATCGTCCTTACAAAGTCACCCTCCGCCCACTTCTTATCTTTTGCCAATCAACCCGTGGGACTTGATATCAGCGTGGACCAATCACTCGCTGCCATTGTCACTTATTACAGCGTTTTTCTATTTCCAAGAGGTCCCAAGGAAACGTGGGCACAAGCCTTTGCCAAAGTGCCCATCACTCTAATACCCCACGGTCTCAAGCAAGCCGAGTCCATCGCCTTCTCAAAAGATGCATCAAAAATCCACGTGATTTCCGAAGGCAAAAACCTCCCAATCGTAGGCTACCAACGCTGAGGTCCCCTACCTTCACTCCTCACGCTTGAATTTAAAAATCCGCTCGCCCTCCAGGTAGTAGTCCAGCCGATCCCGCGCATGAATTTCTAAAAAGGCGGGATCTTCCTTCAGCGCGATATGTTCGACGTGATGATATTCCCGATCTGCTAGAACATTCTCCTCCATCTCTTGGGCCGCCTTCAGCTTCACTTCCAGCCGATCCAACGCCCGCCTCTGGGGAAAAGCCGTGGCCACCACTACAAATCCGATGGCGATGCAAAAGGCAAAAAACGCGACACGATGCGCCCTTTGGAGTCCCCTTGTGCGAGCTTCCAAGCGTTTGAGTTTCACAGCTGCCTTCTTGCTTCTTACCATCTTCGTTTTGTGAAGTATCCAAGATGGTCCAAATAGTCAAGTAAACTAAGGGAATCCTTTTTCCAAGTCTCTGATCACTCTTGTCCCCTGCTCTCACTTCGCACTTGCACAGCCATGCCCTGACCGGAAGCTTTGGCCCGTGATTTCCCCTGCCGTCGTCCTGCAATCGGTGCTTCCGGTTTATCTCCTTCTCATCGCCGGGGCGGTGCTGCGCAAGACGGGCATCCTGCGCAGGGAGTATGACGACGGGATCATGAGGCTCTTCTACACCGTGATGCTGCCTGCGTTCATTCTGGATAAAATCCTCGGCAGCTCGATTCTCAAGACGGATTCCGTGGTCGCTTGGGCGGTTTTGTTAGGTTTCGGGTTCATCATGGTGGGAATCCTCATCGGCATGGTTGTGGGGCGCATGATGGGCTTGGAGCGGGGAAATGGCATGCGGACTTTTGCCCTTGCTTCAGGCTGCCAGAATTTCGGATTCACCGCCGTTCCTGTCGTCGAGACCCTATGGGGCGGAGGGGCGTTGGCCCTGTTGTTTGTTCATAACATCGGGGTGGAAATCGCGATGTGGACGGTGGGTGTGATCATGATGAGCGGCGAGAAAGGCATGAAATGGAAGCGCCTTCTCAATGGCCCGATCATCGCGGTGGCCATCGGCCTCATCATCGTGATGCTCCATCTGGATGGCTACTTCACCGGCCCGGCGCGCAAGGCGATGTCCATGATCGGCGTGGGCGCCTTTCCGATCGCGATCCTGATCACAGGCTGCACCATGATCGATCTCGTGGGCAGCGAGCGGCCGACCTGGAAGATCACGCTGGGTTCCGCTTTGGTGCGTCTCGTGCTCACACCTTTGGCCATCCTCAGTGCTGCGAAATTTCTCCCCATCCCCAACGAGCTGCGGCAAGTGCTCATCGTCCAAGCAGCCATGCCTGCGGGAATGACGGCCATTCTGTTAGCGAGGATTTACAACGGGCGCCCTGCCATCGCGGTGCAGATTGTCATTGCGACCACGGCGCTCAGTTTTATCACGCTGCCTTGGATCATCACTTGGGGCTGTCAATGGATCGGGCTAAAACCCTTGTTGCCATAGTTCCTTAGTTTCCGCTTAACTCCGGGTATGAAAGCCATCGGTGCCCGCCAGTTTCTTCCCGTTTCCCATCCAGCTTGCCTCGTCGAGTTCGAAACAGAGATTCCCGTGCCAGGGCCGAATGATCTGCTGGTGAAAATCATGGCCGTGTCTGTAAATCCGGTGGACACGAAAGTGCGGAAACTGCTCGGGGAAACGCTTCAGGATCCGCCGCGCATCCTTGGCTTCGATGCTGCGGGAATCATCGTCTCAACAGGCAGCGATGTCACCGCCTTCGGCACTGGAGATGAGGTTTTTTACTCGGGGGATGTCACCCGAGCCGGTAGCAATGCCGAGTATCAAGTGGTGGATGCGCGCTTGGTTGCGAAGAAGCCAAAGAGCTGGAGCTTTGCGGAGAGCGCAGCATTACCCCTCGTCACCCTCACCGCTTGGGAATTGCTGTTTGAGAGAATGTGCATCGCCTCCACCGGTGCGGATGTCTCGAAAGCACTGCTCGTCATCAACGGCGCCGGCGGTGTGGGATCTGCGGTGATTCCCTTGGCCATTATGGCCGGCCTTGAAGTGGTCGTGACCGCCTCACGCCCGGAGAGCCGCGCTTGGTGCGAGCAGTTGGGTGCGAAACACATCCTCGATCACCACGCACCGCTCCGCCCGCAGGCCGAAGCACTCGGGTTTTTCGAATTTCCCTACATCGCCAATCTCCACAATACGGAAACCTACTGGGAGACCACCGCTGATCTGTTAGCTCCGCTGGGAACCCTGGGCCTGATTGTGGAAACGGCAAACCCCATCGACATCGGAAATCCCTTTCGCCTCAAAAGCCCACGCATCGTCTGGGAATACATGCCTGCCCGGTCCCGCTTCAAGACCGCGGACATGCACCGCCAAGGAGAAATTCTAGCAGAGATCGCCCGCCGTTGTGAGGCGGGAGATTTCCCCAAACTCCACACCCGCATTTTCAAGGGCATCACCCCATCTCATCTGATCGAAGCGCATGCAGCGATGGAAAATTCCAGTGCCCATGGCAAATGGGTGTTGGAAGTTTGATCTCTGAATCCTCACCGCACCCGTGAGGTGATTCAAATCTTGTGACAACGTACGATGTTGAGTGAACCCACCAAAAAAAAGAGCGCATTGGAATTCCCCCCGGATTTCGCAACGCGCTCTTTTTTCGATGCCTTTGGCTGGGCCTTGTTCGGTTGACTTCCCCCCGGAGATCAATTCGAAGCAGATGGCCCGGCTTTTTTGTTGGCTGTGGTTTTGATTGAGGCGAACCTCGCTCAGAACGACTTCAAATTACCTGAAAATCAGGAAAATGAAATCATTTTATGGTCCCGATTCCGGCCAGGTGGTCTCAAAATCGGCCACAAGGGCGGATTTTTGGGTTGGAGACCAAGATTTCCGAGAAATCAGGCCCCGTATTCTGTAAAGCTCGGGGAGCATAAGCGCTCCGGCTTGTGATTTCCGGTGCCCTTGCCGGAAATAGGCTGGTGCGTGTGGTGGCGCTCGAATTCATGGGGGGTGCCGCCCGATCTAGATCCATTCAGTCCTCGGCGGGGGCGCCAAGGACCCCACGCGAGGGCGCGTGTGGTCCCCGTTTCACTCACGAAGAATGCGGGGTTACGCGGTTTCTTCGAGAATGATACGTGGGAACACGGGCTTGGGCTTACCGATGGGATGGCCATCGGGGAGGAGTCCCCAGCGGAGTCCTGCTAGATTGATCGATGTGAGAGATGGAAGATTCAATTGCTCTGCAAGCTTCGCTGTCACTTCCGGGAGAACCGGGGAAATCATCACCGCGATCTGAGCCACGCTTTCTGCAAAGTGATAGAGAATGGTCGCGACACGCTCTTTCTGCTCGGGATCTTTGTTTAGTTCCCATGGTTTCATCCGCTCGGCATAGCCATTGCAGAACGAAACGTGGCGATTGAGGGCTTCAAGTGCTTTGGAAATTTCATGCTCATCCATCGCTTCCTGATAGGCCTTGATCGTTTCTGCCAAAGAGGTCTGCACAGCAAGGTCTTCTTCTAACAAAGCACCGGTGTTTGTGAGGATGCCACCCGTAAAACGCTGGCTCATGTTGAGGGCGCGGTTGCAGAGATTGCCCAATTCATTGGCCAGCTCGGTGTTGTAAAGCATGACGAGACGATCCATATCATAGTTGGCATCCTTGCCAGTGCCGATGTCCCGCATGAGGTAATACCGCAGAGCCTCGACACCGAATTTCGCAGCAAGTTCGTTGGGATCGACAATATTCCCGAGGGACTTGGACATTTTTTCTCCGCCGAGGCCATTCCAAAAGCCATGGACGAGGAGTTGTGGCATTTGGGCATCAGTGAAGCCCATGGCGCGCAACATGCAGAACCAGTAAATACCATGGGCGGGAATGAGAATGTCCTTGCCGATGAGATGGACGGGGCGCGACGACCAAATTTTGTCGAAGTCCGGCAAGCCCGAGTCGGGTGCCGCCTTGTAGCCCGCGAAGGAGATATAGTTGATGAGGGCATCGAACCAAACATAAGTGACGTAATCCTCATCGAAGGGAAGCTCGATGCCCCACCGCAAACGTTCCTTGGGGCGTGAGATGCAAAGATCGATACCGGTGTTTTTTTCAAGCGCGTTGAGCAGTTCGGATTTCCGGAAGACGGGCAAGATGGCATCAGCGGTGGATTCGAGGAAGCCCTTGAGCCATGCCGTGTGTTCGCTGAGTTTGAAATACCAATTTTCTTCCTCGATCTGGATGACCTCACCCCACTCGGGGCCGAAATTGCCGGAATCATCGCGGTCGCGATCGCCGAGGAATTGTTCCTGACGGACCGAATAGTGCCCGTTATGGGATTTTTTGTAGAGTTGGCCGTTTTCTCTCAATTCGGTAAGGATGCCGCGGACGCAGGATTTGTGGCGCTCATCGATGGTCTCGGCCCAACCATCGTATTTCACATCGAGTTTTTCCCAAAGTTCGGAAAATTTCAAGGTGGTGCGTCTAACGAATTCTTCGGGAGAGATCCCCTCTTTTTCAGCGGTTTGTTGGACTTTCTGGCCATGCTGATCCACGCCAGTGAGGAAAAACGCCTCGTCACCCCGCAAACGGCGATAACGGATGATCACATCCGCGAGAACTTTTTCATAAGCATGACCAAAGTGCGGGGAGCCGTTGGTGTAATCGATGGCAGTGGTGAGGAAAAACATGAAAAAGGCGGTAAATCAGGGACTCGGGAGGATGGAACCACAGAGATTCACCTTCGGCAAGGACTGCGCAACGCAGTTTCGCTCCGTGAAATCCTTAATCGGCGAGCGACCATTCATCGTATCGCACAAATCTCAGACCACACTGAAATGCATCAGTCTCCGTGGCGGCACTGCCTTGGAAACTCACACCCACCCCTCCAGCAAGCCATGCTCGAGGCCATCGGCAAAATACAGCGACGCAAAACCTTTGATTCAGGGGACCAGCCTCGGAAAATCGATCCAAATTTCACCAAACTTTGATGCGGCCGCACCAAAGTTTGGTGAGTCGCGAATCTTACCGCGTTCCAAAACTCCGCGAGCGGAGTCAAAGACTCGGGGTTTCTGGAGCTTGTCATGGGCTGGTAGGTTCCTACATTGAGGTTCGATGTGGATAGATTCTCACAATCACCTGCAAGATCCCCGCCTGCGAAATTCGGCGCCGCTGATCGCGGCGATGCGCCTAGCAGGGGTGGAGGGGTGCGTGGTAAATGCGACGTATGAGGAGGATTGGGACAAAATCGCGGAGCTTGCACGCGCAGAGGCGGGTTGGGTTTTGCCAGCTTTTGGAATTCATCCTTGGAAGGCCCATCGGACGCGGGCGGGCTGGGTGGATCGATTGAAAGACCGGTTGGAAATGCATCCGCTTGCGTCTGTGGGTGAATGCGGGTTGGACCAATGGATCAAGGCACCGGGCTTGGAGCTTCAGAAGCCAATTTTCGAGGCGCAACTGCGGCTCGCTCGTGAGATGGATCGTCCGGTGACGATTCATTGCCTCAAGGCTTGGAAGGCGTTGTTCGAGGCGTTTGCAGTGGCTCCCCCACCCTCGCGGTTTTTACTGCATTCGTTCAACGGCTCGATTGAGACGGCGCGGCGTTTGATTCCGGCAGGCGCATACTTTTCATTCTCCGGCTACTTTCTGCATGAGCGCAAGAAAGCGGTGGTGGAGGTTTTCAAAAAGCTGCCACCGAAGCGGATTTTATTGGAAACGGATGTGCCGGACATGCTGCCGCCTTCGAATGTAGTTAGTCACCCGCTCGGTGAAAACATCAATCACCCGGCAAATCTACCCTCGATTGGCGAGGCATTGGCAGGCGCATTGGGGATACCGGTGGAAGAACTTGCCCAGATCACGCGAGAGAACGCGCGTCGGTGTTTCGGTTTTTAAAATGCTTACTCCATGACATGGACGCCTCTGGGGTTGATGCGGGAGACGTAGGATTGGCTTTCGAGCGGGATCTTTTCGAAAACCTTGGTGATGGCTGCGGCGACTTTATGGGCGATTTCCTCGCCTTCGCAGAGGGCGAAGACGGAGGGCCCGGCACCGGAGATGGAAAATCCAAGGGCACCGGCAGAGAGGGCGGCGCGCTTTGCGGTGTAGAAATCCGGGATGAGCTTCTGGCGGCGTGGCTCGGCAATCACATCGTGGATGGAGCGGGAAATGAGGCCGTAATCTTCCTGAATGAGGCCACACAGCAGGCCGCCGAGGTTGCCGATTTGTTGGGTGGCATTTTCCAAGGGGATTTCTTTGGGCAGGATTTCACGGGCGACTTTGGTGAGGATCTCGATATCCGGGTGGACGACGGCGGCCCAGAGGTTTTTAGGCGCGGGGATTTGTGCGAAATCGAGTTCGACGTTCGAGCGAATGAAAACGATGCCGCCGAAGAGGCAGGGCGCGACGTTATCGGCGTGCCATGCGCCGTCGGCTGAGGCTTCTCCGGCCATGGCGAAGGGCAGGAGCTGTTTTTTGCTGAGAGGATTGCCAATGAGCTGATTGACGGCAAAGGCCCCGGCGACGGAGGAGGCGGAGGAGGAACCGAGGCCTGAGCCAAAGGGCATTTTCTTGTGGATTTCCATCTCGATACCGCGGTCGGTCATGCCGAGGTGCTTGAGGAGATCAAGGGCCGCCACGCCGGCACAGTTTTGGGCGGGATTTTTCGGGAGTTTGCCGTTATCACCGGTGATTTTTGAGATGTGCAGGCCGGGTTTTTCGCAATTGCGGACGATGATTTCATCGCCAGGAGAGTCGATGGCAAAGCCAAGGACATCGTAGCCGCAAGCGACGTTGGCGACGGTGGCTGGGGCGAAAACGCGGATTTCAGCGGAATTGGACATAAGGAAAAGTGACTCTCGGTAGGCGGGCAGAGTGTGGGGGAGGAGTTCCCCGCTGTTCAAGTCCGGAAACGTTTAGAAAAACCAAGATCTCCACACTTTGGAGTTTTACAAGGAGCAACGGGCCGGAGAGGCGATACGTGATCGGCCATATCCATGGGGAGCCAATGACAGGCGGATTGACTCGTCTCATTGGCAATTCATGGGTACGGCGGACGCGTTCCGCCGCTCCTTGTGGCATCGTTGGAAACGTTGGCAGCTCGGCGCAGCGGGGTGGGCTACGCTCGCTCCCGGATGACTTGGAGGGTGGTGGCAACTTTCTCCTTCATCTCTTTGCCGGGCTTGAATTTGACAGCGGCGCGGGCGGGAATCGGCACGTCCTTGCCAGGGCTTTTCGGGTTGCGCCCGATCTTCGCCTTCATTTCGCGGACTTGGAAGGCACCGAAATTCCGCATGACCACGGTGTCACCTTGGGAAAGGGAATTGGTGATCTCGTCAATCAAAGTTTGGACCACCTCAAGGATTTGCTGCTGGGTGATTTCAAGGCCCTGATTGCCCAGCCGATCATTGATTTTGATAACGAGTTCGCGCTTGGTGATGGTTGCCATGAGACTTTGGAGAAGGGAATCGTGAGGTGAAATTGAATGCTGTCCGGCCAAATTGGCAGCATCTTGCTTTTTATCAACTTCGTGACAAATGATGCGTATTCCGTGCCATACAACCAAGAAACGTCAGAATTGTGCAAGAAATTTTTACGAGCTACCCGATTGAAGCTCAATGAGTCGCTGAAATTTCGGGCTGCTGCGGATTCCAAGGCCGGTCAGCCACGACGAACATCGCCGCAAAAAGATTACCCGCGACAGGTTCCTGCCGGTTCACGGCCGTTTGTGAAATGTCACCCTCGCGAAAAAGCGCTTCGTTACAGCCAAGTTTGCGGAACAATCCAGAGGCGTGACAAATGAGCGGGTCATCATTCTGGAATCGAGGCGTAAACTTGCGCCAGTGACATCACGGTGTAGGAGGTGACAAGGACGGTATTGGACTCCATCCAGCGGCCATTGGGATTGACCCATGAGCCGTCCTCGCGTTGCAGGGCGAGCAGCTTACCGGCGAGGTCCATGCGCCAATCCGCTTCAGTGCCGTCTTCGAGTTTGAGGGTGCTGAGGTTCGCGGCGGAAAGAGCCTTGGACATGGTCTGGTAGAAATAGAACTGGCCTTGTGCGCCCATCCCCGGGTTTTCTTCCACGGTGTAGTTCCGGCCGAGCCATTCCTTCACGGCGATGACGCGTGGATCGGACGGGGTGAGCTTGGCATAGATGAAGGAAAGCAGGCCGGCGTAGGAAATGGAGCCGTAGGAACGCAGGGCGGTGCGACCGCCCGGCAGCTTGTCCTCACCTGCTTTGGATTGGCCGGGGGCGTAAATGAAGCCACCTTTGTTCTTGGGATCGTTGGAGGCCCAGCTTTGGTCGTTGCTGCCCTCAAGGTTCTGGCAACGGGAAAGGAACGTGACGGCGGCATCCCAATCGAGGTCGGGTTGATCGCCGTGTTTGCCGTCTTCGATGACTTTCTTGGAGAGGGCGAGCGCTTCGATCGCGAGATAGGTGTTCGACATATCGGTGTGGTCGTTTTTCGAGCCATAGCCCACGCCACCGTCGTTGAAATTATCATTTTCCTTTTTCTGGCCGATGTCCCATTGATTATCGATAAGATGCTTGCGGGCGCGCACGATGGCGGGTTCGTAGGTCTCACGCGAGGCGGAGACCAGAGCGGTTAGAGAAGTGGCGGTGTTGTAAACCGCGAGGCCGCGATTGTAGATGCCACCGTCAGGTTTCTGTTGGGCGAGCAGCCAGGCGTAGCCTTTTTCAAGCGACTCAGGCCAAGGAGCCTTGGGATCGCGGTTGGGATCCTGGGTGGCAGCGGTCAGGGCCAGCGCGGTGAGGGCGGGCAACCCGCCATCGTCCCAGAAGCCTTCAGGTTTCTGCTGGGCTTGGAGCCACGCATTGCCGCGGGCGATGGACAGGCGCATTTCCTGTTTGAGGGATTCGTAACGTTTCGGCTTGGCCTCGTCGGCATGGGCGAGGCTGGTGGCGAGGATTGCAAGGGTGGCGACGAGTTTCATAGGTCGGTGAGATATTAGTTGGAAAACGGGGTGATGATGACTGTGACGTCCGTGCCTTCCGGTGGGACGCGTTTGGGGAAGGCGATCCAAACCGTGTCATCGCGGTTATCCGCGCCGGGGTAATTGATGATCGAGGAACCGGAAAGGAAGACTGCGGCGATATCACCCGAGATTTCCGGGGCATATTTGCCATCGCGGAACTCGGAGCCGCCATAGACCCATGGGCCCGGCGGCATTGCCAAGGTGGTGGTGGTGTGTTGGACCCAGTCGTTGATGGGGAAGCGTTTGAGAGCATCACCGTCTTTCCATTCCACTTCGATCTTGATGCGAGCGGCGGCTTTGGTTGCGGCAGGGACATCGGGGTAATCGTTCGATTCGCCACCGCGATCATTGGGCAAGGCGTAGAGTTCGCGTGATGGCGAATAGCGCAACAGGGTGAAGGCGAGATTGAGCGAGGTAGGTGAAATTTCCGTGAGCAGGAGTGATTCGTGGAGTTTCCCGTTGATATGGACAACGATGAATTCCAGCAGCCCTTCCGGCATATTGACCTTCGCCGGGAAGCGGATTTCGCGGAGTTTCTGATCGATGATGATGCCGCTGATGTCATAGCGGTTATCATCAATTTTTTTCACCGATGGCTCTGTGGCTTTGATGGGTTGATCGGGAGCGGGCAGAGATTTCGGTTCGACGGGAGATTGATCCTGGGCAAAGGCCAAAGAGGTAAACGCGGCGAAGAAGATGGGCAGAGAGCGAGGCATAATCAGAGGGATGATGGGGAGACAGGTAAACGAAACCGCCGCAACATTCCACAAACAAAACGTTTCGGCGGCTGGAATCTTAGGGCTTTTTTGGAGTGGCCGGATCTTTTTCGGGGGGCAGCCTGAGGGATTCGCCGAATTCGTGCCAGCAGAGGCGGGTAAACCGGTAGCTGAGCGCATCAAGCGGGTCCTCCTCGTTCGCGAGGGCCGCAGGGGTGGTGTAGGAGGTGGTTTGATTGAGATGGCCACGCATGAGTTGGAAAATCGTTTTTAGAACATCCAAGCGCAGATTGTCTTTCGATTCGACGGTGAACGAGAGCACCTCGGTGGAGGTGGAGTTCTTGCTTGGCCCGGCCAGCCAGAGTGCGACGGGGGTGGGCCCATTCGCGGTGAGATCGGTTTTTCCTGCGGTGACTTTTGCGGAGAAGATGAGAATCCCGGACGAGGCTTTGCCAAGTTCCTGGGCGACTTCCTCGAGCACGGGCCTCAATCTCTTTGCCATGGATTTCCCGGTGCCGGCATGCAGGGTGACGGGGATGGCCTTGGCGGGGTCCAAATTCCAACTCGGCAAGGTGGGATGAATGCGGCGGATCGCGCCGAACGCGGCGGCAGATTGTTCCCCGTCCGGACGCGTCAGATCGATCACGCGCTCCCACGCCAGCAAGGCCCGGCTGAAATGGCCTTTTTCCTCAAGTGCCTTCGCCAACTCGATGAGTGAGGGCGATCCCTCCGGCGAGCGCTCGGCATAAAGCGTCAATTCGGGAGCGGCTGATAGATCACCGAGTTCGATTTCTTTTTTCGGCTCTTCCACCGCCACCGGCTCTGCGGGCATAGGCTCCGGCACGGGCGGTGGTTCCGGCTCCGGCACTGAATCTTGCTGCGAAAGCCGAACCTCCACCTGGCCTCGAATGACCGCTAGTTGTGCTTCAGACGGAGGAGTGAGGAAATCCTTGTGGCGGATACCAAACGACCATACCCCACCGACGACGGAGAGGGAAAGAAGGATGACCCATAGGAAGGAAACTCGCACGGACGGACTTTGGACCGATCCCGCCTCTGCGGAAAGAGTGAAATTTCCGAGCTGGAAAAAATCCTTCAGTCGTAAAATCTCAATTCGCCCACCTGCTCACGCAGGCTGCAGGAAACGGCGCTGGGCCTCCTCTTCAGGATTGTGGGGGATCGTCGCGTTGCTGGCCTTGGTGTCTGCCAACAACTCATCGCGGAATTTCCCGATGATCGCCTCCACCGGCCATGACGATGCTTCACCAAAGGCGCAGATGGTGCGCCCATCGATTTGATAGGCCACGCTTTCGAGCGTATCAATATCTTCAGGGCTGGCGGTGCCTTCCACGAGGCGGTCCGAAATTTTCTTCATCCATGTGGAACCCTCGCGGCAAGGAGTGCATTGGCCGCAGGACTCGTGGGCGTAAAAGGCATTGAGGTTGTTGAGAACCCAGGACATTTTCCGAGTGTCATCAAGCACGATGACTCCGCCGGACCCCGCCATTGAGCCGCAGGCGGCCAAGGTATCAAAGTCCATTTGAATATCCCAGAAATCGAGATCTTTGGTGGTGCCATCCGGATTCTTCAGCTTGAAGACCTCATTGCATTTGAGGATTTTCGAAGAGGAGCCGCCGGGAAT